>JAJYDI010000089.1 GCA_021777635.1 Pseudomonadota bacterium | reverse complement strand
AAAGCCGTTGGCGACGAAGCCCACGCGCAGCGGCGCGTGGACGACGCGCGGCGCGTGCTGCCAGCCCAGCCGGGCACGGCGTGCCATCGCCGCGGCCTCGACGCGCGCCGCTTCGAGGCGCGCGCAGGCGAGCTGCGCGGCGGCGTCGCCGTCCTCGGCGAGGAAGGCGAACGGCGACACCCCGCCGCGACCGGCGGCGACGTGCGCGTGCAATCGCGTCGTCAACGCGTCCAACCCGGCCAGGTCGACGCACTGGCGACGCGTGAAGACCAGCTGGCCGAGGGCACGACCGTCTTCGGGGTCGAGTGCCAGCGCCGTCGCGTAAGCGGCCGCAGCGGCCTCGCAGCGACCCTGTTCGTCGCGCATCAGGCCGGTCTGGTAGGCGAACCGAGCGTCTTGCGGCGCGCGCCGCGCCCCTTCGGCGTAGGCCGCCTCGGCGTCAGCATGGCGGCCCTGCGCGGCCAGCGCGTGGCCGAGCAGCAGCCAGCCGTCGACCGGTGCCTCCGGACTCGCCAGCGCGCCGCGTGCGCGCATTTCGGCATCGGCTGCGGCGCCGAGTTCGAGTTCGATCGCGGCCAGATTGATGGCGCCGCCCGCGGTCTGCGGCGTCGCCGCCAGCGCCTCGAGGTAGGCCGCGCGCGCGCCGTCGAGATCGCCGGCGGCGCGCCGCGCGTTGCCGAGCAGATTGAGTGCCGGCGGATAGCCGGGTGCCAGCGCCAGGGCCTGCTCGACGGCCGCAATCGCGCCCGCGGCGTCGTCCAGCGCCAGCCGTGCGCTGGCCAGATTGCAGAACACCGCGGCGCTGCGCGGCGCCAGCCGGGCGCCGCGTTCGAGCACCGCGACGGCGTCGGCGGCGCGGCCGGTCAGCAGCAGGGCGACACCGTGCAGGCGTGCCAGCTCGGCGTCCTCGGGATGGCGCGTGCGCAGTGCGCGCACCGCGATTTCGGCTTCGGCCGCGCGGCCGCTGGCCAGCAGCTGGGCGATCGGCGCTGCGCGGTCGGTGGCCTGCATGCGCGGGTCAGACCGTCAGCGTGTACACGTGGCTGCTGTCGTCGCGCTGCCAGCCGTGGGCTGCGTACAGGCGCTGCGCCGCGGTGTTGCTGCGCTGGGTTTCCAGCTGCAGGCCCAGCGCACCGCTGGCCGCGGCGTGATCGCGCGCAGCAGCGAGCAGCGCGCGGCCGACGCCGTGCCGGCGCGCCGACGGCGCCACGTAGAGATCGTTGAGTTGCCAGATGCGCCCGGTGCGCACCGAGCTGAACAGCGGATACAGCTGGGCGAAGCCGGCCGCGGTGCCGTCGCGCAGCGCCAGCAGGATCACCGCATCGCCGCGGCGCAGGCGTTCGCCGATGAAGGCCCGCGCCCGCGCGGGATCGGCGGGCTGGCCGTAGAACTGGCGATAGGCGTCGAACAGCGGCGCGACGGCATCGAGGTCGGCGGCGACGGCGGTCCGGATCGTCGCGTTCATGGCTGCTCCGTCAGCAGCTTGAGCTCGTCGGCCTGGTGCTCGCGCGCCAGCGTGCCGATCAGCTCGTCGAGGTCGCCGTCGAGCACCTCCGGCAGCCGGTGCAGGGTCAGGCCGACGCGGTGATCGGTGATGCGGCCCTGCGGAAAGTTGTAGGTGCGGATGCGCTGGCTGCGGTCGCCGGAGCCGACCTGAAGCCGCCGCGATTGCGCCTGCGCCGCGGTCTGCTTGGCGCGCTGCTCGTCGAGCAGGCGCGCCTGCAGCAGCGCCAGTGCGCGGGCGCGATTCTTGTGCTGGCTGCGCTCGTCCTGGCACTCGACCACGATGCCGCTGGGCAGGTGGGTGATGCGGATCGCCGAATCGGTCTTGTTGACGTGCTGGCCGCCGGCACCGGAAGCGCGGAAGGTGTCGATGCGCAGATCGGCATCGCGCAGTTCGATGGCGTTCACTGCCGGCAGTTCGGGCAGGATCGCCACCGTCGCCGCCGAGGTGTGGATGCGGCCCTGCGACTCGGTCGCCGGCACCCGTTGCACGCGATGGGTTCCGGACTCGAAGCGCAGCTTGGAGTACGCGCCACGACCCTCGATGCGCGCGACGACCTCCTTGTAGCCGCCGTGCTCGCCGGGGCTGGCGTTGACGATCTCGGTACGCCAGCCTTGGCGTTCGGCGTAGCGCAGGTACATGCGCAGCAGGTCGCCGGCGAACAGCGCGGCCTCGTCGCCGCCGGTGCCGGCGCGCACTTCGAGAAACAGGTTGGCGTCGTCGCAGGGATCGCGCGGCAGCAGCAGGGTTTCCAGCTCGGCCTCGATCGCCGCAAGACGTGCAGCCAGGCGCTGTTCGTCCTGTGCCGCCAGTTCGGTGAACTCGGGATCGGCAGCCAGCTCGCGCGCGCCGGCCCGCTCGCGCTCGACGGCGGCATGTGCTGCCAGCGCATCGGCCAGCGGCTGCAGCTGGACGTATTCGCGGTTGAGCGCCTTCCAGCGCGCCGGGTCGGTGGCGGCATCGGCCTCGCCCAGCAGCAGTCCGATCTCCTGATGACGCTCGGCCAGTGCTGCGAGCTTGTGCCACAGCCCGGCAATCATGGCGTGTCGTCGTGCGTGCCGAGGCCGTACAGGCGGCCGGCGGCATGCAGCAGGTCCGATTCGCCTTTCAGCGCGGCTTCGCGCAGGCGCGCGCTGGGCGCGTGCAGCAGCTTGCTGGTCAGGGTGTTGGCGAGATAGGTCATGGCTTCGTCGGGGCTCCTGCCGGCCGCGATCAGGGCGCGCGCCTTGGCCAGCACCTCGTCGCGCTGTGCCTCGGCGCGGGTGCGCAGCGCGACGATCGGGTTGTCCACGGTCAGCGCGCGGCGCCAGGCCATGTAGTGCTCGACTTGCAGGTCGATGATCGCCTCGGCTTCGCGCGCCGCCGCCTCGCGCGAGCGCAGGCCGGCGTCGATCACCTGGCGCAGGTCGTCGATGCTGTACAGGAAGACGTCCTGCAGATCGGCCACCTCGGCCTCGATGTCGCGCGGTACCGCGATGTCGAGCAGGAACATCGGCCGATGCCGGCGTCGGGCGATCGCCGCCGCGACCATCGCGCGCGTGATCACCGGTGTGCGGCTGGCCGTGGAGCTGATGACGATGTCGGCCTCGGCCAGGTGCTGCGGCAGGTCGGCCAGGGTCACCGCGTAGCCGCCGATGCGGGTCGCCAGTGCCTGTGCGTTCTCGAGGGTGCGGTTGGCCACCAGCAGGCGCGGCACGCGCTTGTCGACCAGGTGTCGTGCGGCCAGTTCGATCGTTTCCCCGGCGCCGACCAGCAAGACGGTGGCGCCGCGCAGATCCGTGAACAGGCGTTCGACCAGACGCACCGCGGTGAAGGCGACCGACACCGGATGCGCGCCGATGCGGGTGTCGGTGCGCACGCGCTTGGCCACCGCGAAGGTGTTCTGCAGCAGGCGCTCCATCGGTGCCTGCAGGGTATGCGCCTGACGCGCCAGTCGATAGGCGTCCTTGACCTGGCCGAGGATCTGCGGCTCGCCCAGCACCATCGAGTCGAGGCCGGTGGCGACGCGGAACATGTGCCGCACCGCCTCGCTTTCCTCGTGGCGGTAGAGGAACTCGTCGAGCCGTCCGCCCGGCAGGTCGTAGTGCTGGTGCAGCCAGCGCAGAGGGGCCGCCTCGGCGCCGGCGGCGACACTGCAGTAAAGCTCGGTGCGGTTGCAGGTCGACAGGATCAGCGCCTCGTCCACGCCGTCCAGACGGGTCAGTTCGGCCAGCGCCTGCGGTGCGCTGTCGCTGTCGAACGCGACCTGCTCGCGCAGGTCGATCGGAGCGGACAGATGGTTGAGCCCGAGGGCAATCAGAGGCATGAGGGCGCGCGGGCGACGATCGGCTAAGCTCACGGGGACCGGCGTCGGCCGGCTTTCGGCATCACGCGCGGGGCAGGATCACGGTGGAAATTGTGCGGACTGCACCTTGCAAGATCAAGCACATGCGGCAATTTGTGGCCGCGGCACTGGCGTTGGCCATGTTGGCCGGTTGTGCGCAGGCGCCGCGCCGCCCCGTGCAGCATACCCCGACGCTCGTGCCGCAGCCGCTGGCGCGCGTCGCGCTGGCACCCGGGCCGGGGCAGCCGATCGCGGCCGATCTGTTGCAGGCCGAGTTCGCGTTGGCGCGCAACGACCTCAGGACCGCGGCTGCGGCGACGGCGCGCGCGGCGTCGCTTTCAGCTGACCCGGCGCTGGCCGGACGGGCCGTGGCACTGGCGGTGGCCGTGCACGACGCGCCGCTGGCGACACAGATGCTGGCGCGCTGGCAGGCGCTGGGCGCCGCGCCGGGCCCGCTGGCTGCGGCGCGCGCTCAGCTGGCGCTCGACCAGGGCGATCGCGCCGCCGCCGAGCGCCAACTCGATGCGGTGATCGCCGTCGGCGGAAGCAATGCCTGGCGCGATGCACTGCGGGTACTGGCCGCGGCGCGCGACCCGGCGTTGGCCGGCGTGGTGCTCGAACACCTCGCGACCCCGGCACGGTTGCCCGGTAATGACGGCGCGGTCTGGCTGGCGGCCAGCCAGCTGGGCGCGCAGCTCGGCCGGCGGATCTGGGCCCGGCGCCTTGCCGCCGCGACGCTGACACGTTTCGGCAGCGCTGCCAGCTTCGGCTGGTCGGCGCAGATGGCGCAACAGGCAGGCGATGCCCGGGCTGCGGAGGCCACGTTGCGTGCCGGACTGGCGCGGCATCCGCGCAGTATCCCGTTGCGCATGGCCATGGCCGGTCTACTGTCCGCGCGGGGCGACAACACAGCCGCGCAGCGGCTGCTGGCGCAGCCCCCGCAGGACGCCGATACCTACGCGGCGCGTGCGGCATACGCCGCGCGGGCCGACGATCGCAAGGCGCTGGCGGCGATCTATGCCCAACTGGGCCGCGCGCCGGTCGCCGCGCGCAGGCCCAATCTGTTTCTGCTCGGCCAGTTGGCCGAACTGCTCGGTCGGCGCCAGTCTGCGCTCGACTGGTATGCCCAGGTGGGGGATGAGGATGCGCATGGCTTCGATGCCGCGGTGCGCCGCGTGGTGCTGCTGTCGGAACTGGGCCGTCCGCAGCAGGCGCAAACCCTGCTGCACGGCCTGCAGACCGATTATGCCGACGCGCCCAAGGCGTCCCTCAAGCTGCTGATGCTCGAGGCGGAACTCGACGTGCGCGCGCGACGCTATGCCGAAGCGGTGGCGGTCTACGGACGCGCGTTGCAGCGGTCACCCGACGATCCGGCCCTGCTGTATGCGCGCGGCGTGGCGGCGGCCGAGGCCGGTGCGCTGGATCTGGCGGTGGCCGACCTGAGTCGCGTGCTGAAACTGAAACCCGATGATATCAACGCCATGAACGCGCTCGGCTTCACCCTCGCCGACGCCGGGCGCGACCTGGCCGAAGCCGAGAGGCTGGTCGCCGCCGCCCATCGATCCCGTCCCGATGATCCGGCGATCACCGATTCCTGGGGCTGGGTGCAGTTTCGTCTCGGCCGCCTCGCTGAATCCGAGCGCAGCCTGCGCAAGGCCTGGGACAAGAGCAAGGACGCCGAGATCGGCGCGCATCTGGCCGCGGTGCTGTGGGCGCAGGGCCGCCGCGCCGAGGCGCGTGCGGTGCTGATGCAGGCACAGAGGATCGATCCGCACAGCCGCAGTGTGCACGCGTTGCAGCGGCGCTGGGGCACATGAGCGGTCGTCGTCTGAGCGTTGTCGTTGCGGCGCTGCTGCTGGCGCTGACCGCGTGCGCGCCGTTGCCGGTGCGCACGACGCCTGGAACGGCGGGCGAACTGGCCGCGCAAGCCGCGCGCGAGCGGGCACTGGCCGGCATCACGCACTTCACGCTGGACGGTCGCATCGGTGTCAGCGACGGCCGCGACGGCGGCAGCGGCGGCTTCACCTGGAAGCAAGACGGGGCCGCGCTGGATTTCACCGTGCGTGCACCGATTACCGGTCGCAGCTTTCGTCTCCGCAGCGGTCCGGATGGCGCCTGTCTGCAGGGGCTGAAACCGCAGCCGTTGTGTGCGGCCGATGCCGAAAGCCTGCTGGCCGCCCAGCTCGGCTGGCATCTGCCGCTGGCCGATCTGCATGCCTGGGCGATGGGCCTGCGCGCGCCCGGCAGTGCGGCGCAGCTGGCGTTCGCCGCCGACGGGCTGCCGGCCAGCCTCGACCAGGACGGCTGGCATGTCGAGTATCGCGACTGGGATCGCGCGCGGGTGCCGGTGTTGCCGCGTGCCATCTTCGCGCGCAAGCCGCCCTACAGCGTGCGTCTGTACGTGGAGCACTGGGAGCTGCCGTGACCGCGCCGGCGTGGACGCTCTGGCCGGCCCCGGCCAAGCTCAATCTGTTTCTGCATATCCTCGGCCGCCGCGCCGACGGCTATCACCGGCTGCAGACGGTGTTTCGCCTGCTCGACTGGGGTGACAGCGTGCGCCTGCGCCCGCGTGCCGACGGTGCGATCGTGCGCGTCGCCGGCGCGCAGGGAATCGCCGCGGACGACGACCTCGCGGTGCGCGCGGCGCGGGCGCTCAAGGTCGCGACCGGCTGCCCGCTCGGCGTCGAGATCGCGGTGGACAAGCGGATCCCGGTCGGCGCCGGGCTCGGCGGCGGCAGTTCCGATGCCGCCACGACGCTGGTCGCGCTCAATCGGATCTGGGGCTGCGGGCTGGATGATGACGCCCTGGCCGCGCTGGGGTTGCACCTTGGTGCCGACGTGCCGGTGTTCGTGCGCGGGCACAATGCGTGGGCCGAAGGCATCGGCGAGGTGTTGACCCCGATTGTGCTGCCGCCACGCTGGTACGTACTGCTCGACCCCGGCGTGCACGTCGCCACCGCGCCGCTTTTCCAAGCGCCTGAATTGACACGCAATGCCGCGGAAGAGACAATTCCCCGCTTTCTTGACGGGATGGTGACGGGCAACGCCTTCGAGCCGGTCGTGCGTGCGCGCCATCCCGCGGTGGCGCTGGCGCTGGACTGGCTGCGGGGTTTTGGCCTGGCGCGATTGTCGGGCAGCGGCGGCAGCGTGTTTCTGGAAACCCGCAGCCACGCCGAAGCCGCCGACATCGCCGCTCGCTGTCCCGTGCAGTACACGGCCCGGGTGGCGCGCGGAGCGGAGATCTCCGCGCTGACGCTCGCGGTCGAGCGATTTTCTGCTGGGGCGTCGCCAAGCTGGTAAGGCACGGGATTTTGATTCCCGCATTCGCAGGTTCGAGTCCTGCCGCCCCAGCCAATCGCTCTTCCTCGCGACGGCTACGCTAGACAAGGGTTCATCCGTGAATGCCACCAACGGCCTGATGCTGTTTTCCGGCAACGCCCACCGCAAGCTGGCGGAGGACGTCGCCCATCGCCTCGGCATCCCGCTGGGCAAGGCCCAGGTCGGGCGCTTCTCCGACGGTGAGGTGCAGGTCGAGATCGAGGAGAACGTGCGGCGCCAGGAAGTGTTCGTGCTGCAGCCGACCAGCGCGCCGACCGCCGAGAACTTCATGGAATTGCTGGTCCTGATCGATGCGCTCAAGCGCGCCTCGGCGGCGACGGTGACCGCGGTGATCCCGTACTTCGGCTACGCGCGCCAGGACCGCCGCTCGCGCTCGGCGCGGGTGCCGATCACGGCCAAGCTGGCGGCGAAGATGCTCAGCACCGCGAACTGCGATCGGGTGCTGACGGTCGACCTGCACGCCGACCAGATCCAGGGTTTCTTCGACATACCGGTGGACAACGTCTATGCCTCGCCGGTGCTGCTGGCCGACATCTGGCGGCATCAGGGCATGGACAACCTGATCGTGGTCAGTCCCGACGTCGGCGGCGTGGTGCGCGCGCGCGCGATCGCCAAGCGACTCGACGACGCCGAGCTGGCGATCATCGACAAGCGCCGCCCGCGACCGAACGAGGCCACCGTCATGAACATCATCGGCGACGTCACCGGCAAGACCTGCGTGCTGGTCGATGACATCGTCGACACTGCGGGCACCCTGTGCGCGGCGGCGGCGGCGCTGAAGAAAAGCGGCGCACGCAAGGTGGTGGCGTACTGCGTGCATCCGGTGCTGTCGGGCCCCGCCGTCGGCAATATCGAGAAGTCGGCACTGGACGAACTGGTGGTCACCGACACCGTGCCGTTGCGCCCCGAGGCCGGCGCCTGTGCACGCATCCGGCAGTTGCACGTCGCCGAGCTGCTGGCGGAAACGATCCGCCGCATCGCCTTCGGCGAGTCGGTGAGCTCGCTGTACGTGGATTGATGGGGCGCGGATTGATGCAGGGCGAGCAATAGAAAGCCGGACGCAGGGAGTCAGGAGTCGGGAAAACCTCGGTGTCATCCTGAGCGGAGCGAAGGATCTGGAGTTCGTGTGGCACCCGGCGGCCCGTTGTTTCCGGGCCAAACCCCGGGGTTCACGCGCCGAGATGCTTGGGCCTGCGGCCAGATGCTTCGCTGGCGCTCGGCATGACAAGCGAGGACGGGAGCCGGTTTCCGGTCCCGATG
>JAJYDI010000088.1 GCA_021777635.1 Pseudomonadota bacterium | reverse complement strand
CGCAACCGTGGACCTGATGCAGCCAGAGCGGTTCGCACGGCAACGCCAGGACGGTGCGCAGCAGCGCGCGATTGGCGCGTACCGTTTCAGCGGTCTCGCCGTTGCGCAGTCCGAGGTTGCACGAGGCATGAGGACCTCGCGAAACGCCGGGCATGGCGCGCGTGGTTACCGCGCAGCGGATGCCTGGCGGCACCGGCCACTCGGGTCGCAGCAGCCCCAGCGGATCATGCTCGATCGACATCGTCCGTCGCGTCGGCGCGCAAGGTCGCCAGCAGTGCGAGAAAATCCGCGGGCGGCTCGGCATCGAACCGCAGAAGCTCGCCACCGAACGGATGGGCAAACGCCAGCCGTTCGGCATGCAGGGCCTGACGGCCAAAACCGCGCAACGCGGCGATCAACGCCGGACCGGCGCCGCGCGGCAGCCTCAGGCCCCCGCCATACAGCGGATCGCCCACCAGCGGATGGCCCAGATGCGCCATGTGCACGCGGATCTGATGGGTACGACCGGTCTCCAGATTGCATTGCAGCAGGGTGTGGGCGCGAAAGCGTTCGCGCACGCGGTAGTGCGTCAACGCCGGCCTGCCCGCTCCGCCGGCACGGACCGCCTGGCGCTGGCGATCCTGCGGATGACGCCCGATCGCGGCGCGCACCTCGCCACCGGCAATCAACGCGCCACGCACGATCGCCGCATACTGACGGCTGATCTCGCGCGCGGCGATCATCGCCGTCAGCGCGGTATGCGCGCGCTGCGAGCGCGCCACCACCATCAGGCCGGTGGTGTCCTTGTCCAGTCGATGCACGATCCCGGCACGCGGCAGGCCGGCCAGATCGGGGTCAAAATGCAGCAGCGCGTTCTGCAGGGTGCCGGCCGGATTGCCGGCGCCGGGATGCACCACCAGGCCTGCCGGCTTGACCAGCACCAGCAGGTCGCCATCAACGTGGCGCAGATCCAGCGCGATCGGCTCCGGCGCCAGCGGCACGATCCGCTCCTGCGGGACATCGATGCTGACCTGCTCGCCGCCGCGCACGCGCTGACGCGGCAGGGCAGGCAAGCCGTCGACACGCACCGCGCCCGCGCGCAGCCACGTCGTCAAGCGCGTGCGCGAGTAATCCGGGAACAGCTCGGCCAGGGCCTGGTCAAGGCGCTGGCCGGCGGCCTGCAGCGGCAGGCGGGCGTGGCGGCTGGTCGCCATCACAGCCGCCCGGCGACGAATGCCGCGCTTAACGCCGGGCACATGCACCTTTCCGCTATGATGCCGGCTTTGCCAGCCGTGCGGTCCCGATCGATGCGCCTTTCCAAGCTGCTACCTCTCATCGCAATGATGCTGCTGCTGCCGGCTTGCGCGCTGTTCGGCGGCAAGCGCGAAAACCCCGACCAGATGACGGTCGAGCAACTCTACAGCCAGGCGCGGACGGCCCTGCATCGGTCCAATTATGGCGGCGCGGAGAAACTTTACGAACGCCTGATCGCGCGCTTTCCGTTCGGGCCCTATACCGAGCAGTCGCAGCTGGAACTGGCCTACGCCCAGTACAAGGACGACAAGGCGGACGACGCCTATTCCACCATCAACCGCTTCATCAAGACCTACCCGGCCGCCAAGCACATCGACTATGCCTACTATCTGCGCGGTCTGATCAACTTCAATCGCAGCGGCGGCATGCTGGTACAGCTGTTCGCCCAGGACCGTTCGCGCCGCGATCAGGGTTATGCGGTGCAGTCGTTCGACGACTTCAGCCAGCTGCTGCAACGCTACCCGAACAGCAAGTACGTTCCGGATGCGCGCCAGCGCATGATCTGGCTGCGCAATGGACTGGCGCAGTTCGAGCTGAACATCGCCGAGTACTACCTGCGGCGCAAGGTGTATGTCGCGGCGCTGGATCGTGCGCAGTACATCATCGAGCACTACCAGCAGGCGCCACAGACCGGTGACGCGCTGGCGGTGATGGTCAAGGCCTACCGGGCGCTGGGTGAAACCACCCTGGCCAATGACAGCCTCAGCGTGCTCAAGCTCAATTATCCCAACCACCCGTATCTCAGGAATCCCTCCGACTGGCCGTCGCATCCGGCCTGGTTCTGGAAACTGATCCCGTTCATGGGCGGCGGCTGAGAGGCAGGGCGGACCCGGGACCCGGGACCCGGGAAAGATAATAGAGCCTCAGACAACACGCCTCACGCTGGAGCGTGGGGCAGTATTCAGCGTCTCAGCGCCAGCCCGAGGTGATCGGATAACGGCGCTCGCGGCCGAACGCGCGCCGGCTGACGCGCGGCCCCGGCGCCGACTGCCGGCGCTTGAATTCGCTCGCCAGCACCAGCCGCACCACATGACGCACGGTTTCGGCGTCGAAGCCGGCGGCGACGATCTCGATCTGCGACTGCTCGCCCTCGATGAAGCGCTCGAGGATCGCGTCCAGCGTGTCGTAGGGCGGCAATGAATCCTGATCGGTCTGGCCAGCCCGCAGCTCCGCCGAAGGCGCGCGCTCGATCACGGCCCTCGGTATGACTTCGCCGCGGCTGCCTGCGCTGCCCGGGGCGCGCGGCCCGAACCCCGCGTCGTTGCGCCACCGCGCCAGGCGGTAGACCTGCGTCTTGTAGACATCCTTCAGCGGCGCGTAGGCCCCGCACATGTCGCCATACAGCGTGGCGTAGCCGACCGCCATCTCGCTCTTGTTGCCGGTGCTCAGCAACAGGTGTCCGAACTTGTTGCTGAGCGCCATCAGCATCACGCCTCGGCAGCGCGACTGCAGATTCTCCTCGGTCGCATCGGGCGCGCGACCCGCGAACGCCGGCGCCAGCGCGCCGCTGAACGCACGGTAGGCCGGCTCGATCGGCAGCTCCTGATAATCGACACCCAGTCCTCGCGCCTGCGCCTCGGCCTCGCGCAGCGACAGCGCGGAGGTGTGGCGCGAGGGCAGCATCACCGCGTGGACGCAATCGGCACCCAGCGCATCGACCGCGATCGCCAGCGTCAGCGCCGAATCGATGCCGCCGGAAAGCCCCAGCAGCACGCTGCGAAAGCCGTTCTTGCGCACGTAGTCGCGCACGCCACGCACCAGCCCGGCATAAAGCGTGGCCGCGGTGCCGGTCGCGTCTGGCGCCGGCCATTCGAGCGCGCTGAGGCGCCGCGTGTCGGTGTCGTACGCGCAGTCGAGCAGCGTCTCGACGAAAGCCGGTGCGCGCGCCGCGATGCTGCCGTCGGACTGCACCAGCAGCGAGCCGCCGTCGAACAGCAGGTCATCCTGACCCGCGACCAGATTGACATAGGCAATGGCGATACCGTTCTCGCGCGCACGCTGAGCCAGAACCTGCTCGCGTGCCGCCGCCTGCAACACGTCATACGGCGAGGCATTGATCACCAGCAGCAGTTCGGCGCCGGCGCGGGCCGCATGCGCGGCGGGCTCCGGCTGCCAGATGTCCTCGCAAATCAGCAGGCCGATGCGCACGCCCCGGATCGACACCACGAGCGTACCGTGGCCGGGGCGGAAGTAGCGCTTCTCGTCGAACACCGTGTAATTGGGCAGGGCCTGCTTGTGGTAAGTGCTGGAAACGCGACCGCCATCGAGCAGGCTGAGCGCGTTGTACACCTCGCCCAGCGCATGCGGATGCCCGACCACCGCCGCGACGCCGGCAAGCCCGGCCGCCAGCGCGTCCAGTTCGTGGGCGCAGGCTTCGAGAAAGCTCGGGCGCAGCAGCAGATCCTCCGGCGGATAGCCGCAGAGCGCGAGCTCCGGAAACGCGACCAGCGCCGCGCCCCAGCGCCCGTGCGCCTCGACGGCCAGCGCGCGCATGCGCGCCGCGTTGGCCGCCACCGCACCGACCGCGAAATCGTATTGGGCGAGCGCGAAGCGCAGCACGGCCATCGGGCGTCTCCACAACGGGCAAGGCCGCGGGAATCCGCGGCCTGCGCACCTCAGGTCCCCGCGCCGCCGGCGGAGCAGGATACCGCGCTCACTGGCGCATCCGCGCTGCCAGCGTCCGGCCGAGATCGGCCGGCGACTTGACCGTGATGACGCCGGCCTTCTCCAGCGCGGCGAACTTGGCCGCCGCCGTGCCCTTGCCGCCGGAGATGATCGCGCCGGCGTGGCCCATGCGCTTGCCCGGCGGAGCGGATGCGCCGGCGATGAAGGCGACCACCGGCTTGGTCACGTGCTCGGCGATGAACTCGGCTGCCTCTTCCTCGGCACTGCCGCCGATCTCGCCGACCATGATGATGCCGGCGGTCTGCGAGTCGGCCTGGAAGAGCCTGAGGCAGTCGATGAAGTTCATGCCCTGGATCGGGTCGCCGCCGATGCCGATGCAGGTGGACTGGCCGAGCCCGACCTCGGTGGTCTGGAACACGGCCTCGTAGGTCAGCGTGCCGGAGCGACTGACGATCCCGACCGCGCCCGGCCGATGGATGTGGCCGGGCATGATGCCGATCTTGCATTCGCCGGGCGTGATGATGCCGGGGCAGTTGGGACCGATCAGCACGCTGTCGGGGTAGGACTTGAGCGCGTTCCTGACGCGCAGCATGTCCAGCACCGGAATGCCCTCGGTGATCGCCACGATCACGCGCACGCCGGCGTCCGCGGCCTCGAGGATGGCGTCGGCGGCGAACGGCGGCGGCACGAAGATCATGCTGGCATCGGCATGCGTGGCATCCACCGCGTCCTGCACGGTGTTGAACACCGGCAGACCGAGATGCTCGCTGCCGCCCTTGCCGGGCGTGATCCCGCCGACCAGCCGGGTGCCGTAGTCGAGCGCCTGCTGCGAGTGGAAGGTGCCCTGCTGGCCGGTGAAGCCCTGGCAGATCACCGTGGTGTTTCTGTTGACGAGCACGGACATCGGGAGCTCCTTAGGCGATGGCGGCCACGGCCTTGCGGGCCGCATCGTTGAGATCGTCGGCGGGCGTGATCTTCAGCCCCGACTGCGCCAGCAGCGCGCGGCCCTGCTCGACATTGGTGCCCTGCAGTCGCACCACCACGGGGATCGTCAGGCCGACCTCCCTGACGGCGCCGATGATGCCCTCGGCGATCAGGTCGCAGCGCACGATGCCGCCGAAGATGTTGACCAGGATCGCCTTGACCTTGTCCGAACCGAGGATCAGCTTGAATGCCTCGGTGACCCGTTCCTTGGTGGCGCCGCCGCCGACGTCGAGAAAGTTGGCGGGTTCGGCGCCGGCCAGCTTGATCACGTCCATGGTGGCCATGGCCAGGCCCGCGCCGTTGACCATGCAACCGATGCTGCCTTCCATGGTCACGTAGTTGAGGTTGTGCTCCTGCGCCACCGCTTCGGCGCGGTCCTCTTGCGACGTGTCGCGCATCGCGGCAAGCCGCGGATGACGGAACTCGGCGTTGTCGTCGGAGTTGACCTTGCCGTCGAGCGCCAACAGGTCACCGGCGCTGTTGATCGCCAGCGGGTTGAGCTCCACCAGCGCCAGATCCTGATCCATGAACAGCCGGTACAGGCCACTCATGATTCGCGTCAGCTGGCCAACCTGCCGTGCGTTCAGCCCCATCGCGAAACCGAGCTTGCGGCACTGGTAGGGCTGCAGCCCCTGCACGTAATCGATGGCGACGGTGTGGATCTCGTCCGGCGTCTCGCGCGCCACCTGCTCGATGTCGACGCCGCCGCGCGCCGAGGCGATGAACGCCACCGCCTTGCTGTCGCGGTCGACCAGGATCGAGAGGTACAACTCCCTGGCGATGTCGGTGGCCTCGGTCACCAGTACCAGGTTCACCGGCAGTGCACGGCCGCCGGACTGGTAGGTGGCCATCGTCCTGCCGAGCATGCCGGCCGCGGCGGCCCTGACCTCATCGAGGTTCTTGCAGAACTTGACGCCGCCGGCCTTCCCGCGGCCGCCGGCGTGGATCTGCGCCTTGACCATCCAGTGCTCGCCGGCGAGCGCACGCGCCGCCTCGACCGCCTGCTCGGGGGTCGTCGCGACCTTGCCCGCCGGCACGGCGATCCCGTACTCGGCGAACAGCTCTTTGGCCTGGTATTCGTGAAAGTTCATGCTCGACCTCGCATGCGGGAAAGGGGGCGCACCGCGCGCGGCGGCGGCTGCGGCGGGGTCGCGACGGGCGTCGCGCTGCCGCAAGGACGGAACAATCGCCTATTGTCGAGGATAGGGGTCACGATGGAAAGGCCCGCGCTATACTGCCGCAGCCCTTCCGGAACGCCTCCGTGCCCGCCGCTCAAGTCCGTGCCCGCACGCGCCCCGCCCCCGCCGGCGAAACCGTCCGCCGCGAGCTGTATTTCTTCAACCTGTTCCGCGTCCTGCAGGCCACGGTCTACACCGGACTGGCGTTCAGCCCGCTGGCCGTGCAGTGGGTGGTGCTGAGCCAGCCGCTGCTGGCGCGCGTCACCGCCATGCTCTACCTGCTGTTTGCGCTGATCGCGCTGGCGCAGACGCGGCAGTGGCTGCCGAGGCTCTCGCTGAACGTCGCCATCGCGCTCAGCGTCGACGTGCTGGCGGCGCTGCTGGCAATCCTGTCGATGCACGATGCGCGCACCGGCATCGCCACCATGCTGATCGTCAGCGTCGGCGCCGGCGCGCTGCTGCTGCCGCTGCGGTTGGGCATGTTCTTCGCGGCGCTGGCCGCGCTGGCGCTGCTCGGGCACACCTTCGCCGACAGCGTCACCGGCAACGGCATCGATCGCGACCTGCTCGAGTCGGGGCTGTTCGGGATCGCCTATTTCGCCATTGCCTGGCTGTCGTTCGCACTGGGCACGCAGATGCGCGAAACCGAGGCACTGGCCGAGCAGCGCGGTCTGGACCTGGCCAACCTCGGCCAGGTCAACGACATGATCATCCGTCGCATGAAGACCGGCGTACTGCTGGTCGACGAGGGCAACCGCATCCATCAGTTCAACGAATCGGCGTGGCTGCTGCTGGGCAGCCCGTCGGCCGAGCGCCGCGATCTCGGCACCGTGGCGCCGGAGCTGTCGCGCCGGCTCTACCACTGGCGCACCACCGGCAAGCCGGACGAAACCGCGGTCGCACTGGCCGAGGGTGTCCCGGAAGTGGTGCCGCGCTTCACCCGCCTTGCCGCCAATGACGATGCGCACGTGCTGATCTTTCTCGACGACACCTCGCTGGTATCGCGCCGCGCCGAGGAACTGACACTGACCTCGCTGGGCCGCCTGTCGGCCTCGATTGCGCACGAGATCCGCAACCCGCTCGCCGCGATCCGCTATTCCGCGCAGCTGCTGGCCGAGTCGGACCAGATCCCCGAAAGCGACATGCGCATGATCGAGATCATCAACAACCACTGCTCGCGGCTCAACGAGATCATCGAGAACATCCTGCAGCTTTCGCGCCGCGACCGCTCGCGCCCGGAGGCGATGGACCTCAACGACTGGGTGCTGGGCTTCATCGAGGAGTACGCCGAATCCAACGACCTCGGCGGCGACAGCCTGCGCGCGATCACCCAGCCGCGCACGGTCGAGGCGCTGGCCGACCCGCAGCACCTGCAGCAGGTGGTGTGGAACCTGGTGCAGAACGCGCTGCGCTACGGCCGTCTGCCGGGAGAACCGGCGCGGGTGATGCTGATCGCGCGCAACGCCACCGAGGTCGGTCCGCCGCTGCTGGAGGTGGTCGATCGCGGCCCGGGCATCCCGTCCAAGGTGGCGGCGCAGATCTTCGAGCCGTTCTTCACCACCCACGAACTGGGCACCGGACTCGGCCTGTACCTGGCCAAGCAGATGGTCGAGGCCAACCAGGGCAGCCTCGAATACGTGCCGGTTCCCGGCGGCGGCAGCTGTTTTCGCATCACCCTCGCCGCGCAGGCGCCGCTGCCGGCCGCGTCCGCATGAAACCTTTGCGCGGGGCCGGTCGCACGCTACCCTGATCGCGCCCTGATTCCGGATTCCGCGCATGAGCAAGCAGACTGTCCTGGTCATCGATGACGAACGCGACATCCGCGAGCTGCTGACCATAACGCTCGGCCGCATGAACCTGCTGGTCGAATCCGCTGGCAACGTCAGTGATGCCAGACGCCTGCTGGCCGAGCATTCCTACGACCTGTGCTTCACCGACATGCGCCTGCCGGACGGCTCGGGCCAGGAGTTGATCGAGCTGATCGCGCGGGAGCACCCGCAGATGCCGGTGGCCATGATCACCGCTTACGGCAACATGGACGCCGCGGTCAACGCGCTCAAGGCCGGTGCCTTCGATTTCGTCTCCAAGCCGGTCGACATCAACATGCTGCGGCGGCTGGTGCAGACGGCGTTGCGGCTGTCGTCCGAGCGCCATGACGGCGACGACGAGGCGGCCGTCGCGCCAGCCGCGGACACGGCCACGGTGCAGCGCCTGATCGGCGACTCGCTGGCGATGCAGCAGGTGCGCGCCACCATCGCCAAGCTCGCGCGCAGCCAGGCACCGGTGTACATCTCGGGCGAGTCGGGTGTCGGCAAGGAACTGGTCGCGCGGCTGATCCACGAGCAGGGCCCGCGCGC
>JAJYDI010000087.1 GCA_021777635.1 Pseudomonadota bacterium | reverse complement strand
GTGGACGGTGATGTGGCTCTTGTCCAGGTGCGCGACCACGGCGTCCGACACCACGTCCTTGCCGAGCTTGTCCACCTCCGGCTGCTCGGAGATCAGGATCGTCACCGACGCGCCCTGCGGATCGTAGTCCTGGCGGGCGATGTTGAGGATGTTGGCACCGACGATCTCGGCCACGTCGGTGAGGATCTGGGTCAGGCGGTCGGCGTCGTAGGCCTCATCGATGTACTCGATGTAGCGGCGGCGCTGGTCCTCGGAGACCGCGTAGCAGATGTCGTAGATGTTGAAGCTCAAGGCCTTGGTGAGGTTGTTGAACCCCTGCAGCCTGAGGCGGGGAAGCGGTTTGACCACGGCAGCGCCCTCGATGCGGCGGCAAGCGGCGGCGCCGCGTTCGACGCCAGTCCCGCGGAGCACAGTCTCCGCGACCCCGTCCGGCGGCGCACCGCCCGGACAAGCAGCGCATTATGCTTGCCGGGGGCACCGTTGAAAACCTGCCCGGTCACGGTCCCGGCCTGTCACAATCCTTTACCGGTCACGGGGACACTGCCATGGCGCCGAGCGCAGCGGAAGGACGCATGAACGTGCAGCTGAAGTACCTGCTGCAGCAGGCCTTCGAGCGCAGTCTGGCACCGACCGCGCTGGCACCCGATCCGCTGTCGATGGAACGCTTCCTCGCGCAGTGCCATCGCCGGCGCTATCCGACCAAGGCGCCGATCATCCGCCCCGGCGATCCCCCGACCACGCTCTACTACGTGATCGAGGGCTCGGTGACGGTGTGCACCGAGGACGAGCAGGGCCGCGAACTGATCCTCGCCTACATCAACCGCGGCGAATACATCGGCGAGATGGGCCTGTTCGTGGAACCGGCGCAGCGCGAGGTGATCGTGCGCACGCGCACACCCTGCGAGCTGGCCGAGATCAGCTACGAGCGGCTGTTCCAGCTGTTCGCCGGGCCGCTGCACGACGAGTGCCCGAAGATCCTGTTCGCGATCGGCACCCAGCTGACCTACCGCCTGCTGCGCACCTCGCGCCAGGCCAGCCGCATGGCGTTCATGGACGTGACCAACCGCGTCGCGCGCACCCTGCTCGACCTGTGCCAGGAGCCGGACGCGATGACGCACCCGGAGGGCACCCAGATCCGCGTCTCGCGCCAGGAGCTGTCGCGCATCGTCGGCTGCTCGCGCGAGATGGCCGGACGCGTGCTCAAGCAGCTCGAGGAGCAGCACATGATCGCGGTCAGCGGCAAGACCATCGTGGTGCGCGGCACGCGCTGATCCCTCGCGAGGCGCGCGCGACGTCCGCAAGCTGACGCCACCCGCGTTCTACAATGCGCGCCCACCCCGTGCGTCAGCCATGAACCCGCCCGCCCGTTCCCCGCTCGGCCAGCCGGTGGCCTACGCCACGCACCGCGACCCCGGCCTGCTGTTTCCGATCGCGCGTGCCGAGTCGCGCGCGGCGATCGGCGTGGCGGCGACCCTGCCCTTTGCCGGCGTCGACGTGTGGAACGCCTACGAGCTGTCGTGGCTGGACGCCCGCGGCAAGCCCGAGGTGGCGATCGCCACGCTGACCGTGCCGGCCGACTCGCCGGCGCTGATCGAGTCGAAGTCGCTCAAGCTCTACCTCAACAGCCTCGGCGGCGAGACGTTTGCGGACACCGCGAGGCTGACCGCGACGCTGACGGCCGACCTGTCCGCGGCGGCCGGCGCGGCGGTCGCGGTGGCGCTGACACCACGCGCCGGCTTCGCCGCGCTGCGGCTCGAGGAGCTGGCGGGCGCGTGCATCGACGACCTCGCCGTCGCGATCGATCACTACGGCCCGCCGCAGCCGGCATTCCTCGCGACGACCGGCGCTGCCGGCGAGGAAACCCTGGTCTCGCATCTGCTCAAGTCCAACTGCCCGGTGACCGGCCAGCCCGACTGGGCCAGCGTGCAGATCCGCTGCCGCGGGCCGCGCCTCGACCGCGCCGGCCTGCTGCGCTATCTGGTCTCGTACCGCGGGCACGCCGGTTTCCACGAGCAGTGCGTGGAGCGGATCTTCATCGACCTGATGCGCCGCTGCGCGCCCGAAGCCTTGTCGGTGTATGCGCGCTACACCCGTCGCGGCGGGCTGGACATCAATCCGTGGCGTGCCACGCCGGGCTTCGCTGCGCTCCCCGGCAATCCGCGCGGCGCAAGGCAGTGAAGCGTGGTCAGCGGGCCGGGCCCGAGCCCGCCGCGGCGCGCTGCAGGCGATCGCGCACACCGGCCCAGGCGGGATCCTCGGGCGGCGCCTCGACCAGCAGTTGGCGCGCGCCGCGGGCATCGAGTTCGCGCAGCGCGGCGTAGAACCCCCGCGCATAGCCGGCGGCGTCGGCAGGCAGGCGCAAGCCCGCGGCGGCGCCGAGGTCGATACCGTGCGTCAGCGCCAGTACGCCGGTCTCGTGCAGGCGCGTGCGCAGCGCGGCGCCGTCGAGCAGCTCGAGCGGCGTCACCGGCGCGTAGTGCGCGGGCAGCGCGCCGGAGACGCGCGGGCTGGATCTCGCGGCGCCGGCGGCCACCGTTGCGCCCAGCGCGGTTTCGAGCATCGCGCGGGTGATCGCACCCGGCCGCAGGATGCGCGGCATCGAACCCGACAGATCGACGATGGTGGATTCGATGCCGACCGCGCACGGGCCGCCGTCGAGGATGCAGGCCACGGCATCGCCGAACTCGGCGCGCACGTGCTCCGGCCGGGTCGGGCTGATGCGGCCGAAGCGGTTGGCCGAGGGCGCGGCCAGGCCGCCGCCGAAAGCCTGCAGCACGGCGCGCGCCAGCGGATGCGCCGGCATGCGCAGCGCCACCGTGTCCTGGCCGCCGGTGACGGCATCGAGCACCCGCGCGGCGCGCGGCAGCACCAGGGTCAGCGGGCCCGGCCAGAAGCGCGCGGCCAGCGTGCGCGCGGCGGCGGACACCGCGCGGGCCCAGTCCTCGAGCAGCGCGGCAGCGCCCAGATGCACGATCAGCGGATGATCGGCGGGGCGGCCCTTGAGCGCGAACACGCGCGCCACCGCGGCGGCGTTGGATGCGTCCGCCGCCAGCCCGTAGACGGTCTCGGTCGGCAGGCCGATCAGCTCGCCGCGGCGCAGCGCGGCGACCGCATCCTCGACCGTGCAGAGCGTGGCGGCGGCCATCGCGCTCAGTGGTGCCCGTCGATGCCGACGAAACGCAGGAACTCGCTGCGCGTGCGCGGATCCTCGCGGAACACGCCGAGCATCTGGCTGGTGACCATGCTGACGCCGCGCTGGTGCACGCCGCGCGTGGTCATGCACTGGTGCTGGGCATCGATCACCACCGCGACGCCGCGCGGTTTGAGCACGTCGAGGATGCAGTGCGCGATCTGCGCCGTCAGCTTCTCCTGCACCTGGAAACGACGCGCGTAGGCCTCGATCACGCGCGCCAGCTTGCTGATGCCGACCACCAGACGGTCCGGCAGGTAGCCGACGTGGGCGCGGCCGATGATCGGCGCCATGTGATGCTCGCAGAACGACTCGAATCGGATGTCACGCAGCACGATCATCTCGTCGTAGCCGGCGACCTCCTCGAAGGTGCGGCGCAGGTACTCGGCCGGGTCCGTCGCGTAGCCGGAGAACCACTCGCCGTAGGCGTCGACGACGCGCTTGGGGGTGTCGTGCAGACCCTCGCGGGCCGGATCCTCGCCGGCCCAGCGCAGCAGCGTGCGCACGGCTTCCTCGGCGGCTTCGCGGGTGACGGCGGCGCGACGTACGGGCTTGCGGGCGGAGGCCATCGGTCAGCTCCCTGTGGCGAGGACTGAGTGTAACCGCGTGCCGCCGCGACTTACGAAATCGTAGCTGCCGCGTGCTTGCACGGACCGCGCCGGCGCCGGCATGCTCGACGCGCACGACGGGGCGTGCACTCAGGGATGGCAACGATGCGACGAGACGTGCTGTTCGCGCTGATGCTCGGCCTTGCATCGGGAGCGCCGGTCGTGGCGGGCGCATCACCGGGGCCGACGGCAAGGGTGCCGGCCTCTGCCGCATCGGCTCCGTTCGCAGCCACGAGCGCCCCGGCAGCGCGCGGCCCCGCGGCGGCGAAGACGCTTGCGGTCGTCGACGCCACGGAGACGGCAGCCGGGCGGCGCCTCCTCGGTCGGGAACTGCGGATGGTGTTGGATCCCGAACAGCCGCTGGCCGCGCGCCAGACGCGGTTCAACCCCGCGCCCGGCTGTGGCCGGACGCTGCGCTGGGGCACCATGCCGTTCGACTTCGGCAACGGCCAATACGAGTTCAGCAACCGCTGACCAGCCTCAGCGGTAGCCCGCGTCGTCCTCGATGATCTGCATCAGCGCCAGCACCTCGTGCTCGCGCCACGGCCGGCCGGCGACCTGCACCGCGATCGGCAGGCCGGCGCTGTCGCGCTCCTGCTCGCGCGCGGCAGCCAGCACCCGGTCACGCGACGGCGCACGGTCGCTTTCTTCCCCGGCGCGCACGCGGGTGACCGGCACCACGCCGGCGGGAAAACCCAGCAGATTCCACAGCGGCGCGTAGCCCCCGGCGGTGCCCAGCACGCGGCTGGCGCCGTGACGGAACGCAGGAAGCGCGGCGGCGGGGCACAGCACCAGATCGAACGCGCCGCGGCTGTCGCGCAGCGCGTCGAGGAAACGCAGGCGGTAGTCCGCCTGCGCCGTGACCGCCTGCCAGTAATGATCGGTGTCGGCATGCCCGAAGGCATCGAGGAAATCCGCGGTCGCGCGCTGGCCGAAAAGGCTGAGCGTGCGTCGCAGCAGCCACAGCATGCCGCGCGAGCGACCGGTGACGAAGGCGAGATCGGCGATGCGCGGATCGCGTTCGCCGCGCGCCGCCAGCCGGCGCACCCCGGCACCGCCGTCGGCGGACAGCAGCGCGAAGAACAGCCGCAGCGCCTCGGGCACCGCGGGCGGCTGCCAGTCGATCACCGCGACGCCGCGCGCGGTCAGCCGCGCCCGCGTGTCCGCGATCGCGCGGCGCACGGCCGGAGCGGGCGCCAGCGTGCCATCGTCCACGTAGCAGGCCACGCGCAGGCGGGTGACATCGATCATGCGCGGATCGGGCAGCGCCTGGGCCGGCAGCAGCGCGCCGCCGACACCGAAGATCACCGCGCTGGCGCGTATCACGTCGGCCACGCGCGGCGCGAGGATGCCGTTCTGGCTGGGAATCGCGCGCTGGCCCGGCGGAATCGAGCCGCTGCCGCGGGTGTCGGCGCGACCGCTGGTGGGCTTGAGACTGGCCACGCCGCAGAACGCCGCCGGCGTGCGCAGGCTGCCGCCGATGTCGGTACCGAGGCCCAGCCGCGAACCGCCCGCGGCGAGGATCGCGCCTTCGCCGCCGCTGCTG
The DNA here is from genome assembly GCA_021777635.1 of Pseudomonadota bacterium. The sequence continues at coordinate 3,130 of JAJYDI010000087.1, read as the reverse complement.
CCGCCGCAGCTGCGCCCGGCGTTCCACGGATTCTGCGTGCGCCCGTAGACCGGGTTGTCGGCCTCGGTGTAGAGCAACGCCTGCGAGACATTGGTCTTGCCGACCACCACCGCGCCGGCGGCGCGCAGCGCGGCGACGTGCGGATCATCGCGCCCGGCACGGTGTTCGCGGCGCGCGGGCAGACCGAAGGTGGACGCGGTGCCGGCCAGATCGATGCATTCCTTGACCGTGATCGGCATGCCGTGCAGCGCGCCGCGCGCCGCGCCGGCCGCCACGGCGGCGTCGAGTGCGGCCGCTTCGGCCAGGGCCGCCTCGAAGCGCGGCACGACCACGGCGTTCAGCGCCGGATTGACCTGCTCGATGCGATCGATCGCGGCGCGCACGGCGACCAGCGCGGAGGGGGCGGATTCGGCAGCGGACATCGGACGCCTCGACCGGCGAGAGGATGCGCGCAGTGTAGGCCGCGGGCGGCGGGCGGGCACCGCGCTAGCTCCAGCCGACGACCTCGAGGCGCTCGCCCAGCGCGCGGCGCAGGACGCGTTCGGTGCGCGGATCCGGATTGACCAGCACCGCGCGACGCGCGCCCGCCAGCAGCGGCAGGTCCGAGCGCGCGTCGCTGTAGGCCACGTCCCACGGCGGTGCGATGTCGTGCGCCGCCAGCGTCGCCGGCTTGGCCTTGCCGTAGTTGTGGATCGCGATGCGCGGCCCCAGCCAGCCGCCGCGCACCACGCTGCACAGCCGCGGCACGGCGGGCATCTTCAGCTCGTCGAACAGGGCATCGAGCAGGGTGGCCTCGGTCGCGCTGACGATCAGCACGCGGTCGCCTGCCGCCAGGTGCCGGCGCAGCGCCTGCACGCCGTCGCGCAGAAAGGCACCGGGACGCCGCGCCAGGCTGCGACCGAACGCCGTGGCCTCGCGCCGGTAGCGCGCCTCGCTCCAACCCAGCGTGGCGCAGCGGAACAGCACGCGCGCGGCCAACCCCTTGCCGCGCGAGCTGGACAGGATCGCGGGCAGCAGCGGCAGCAGCGGCAGGACCGGCAGCAGACGCCAGCGGGCGCGCCGGAAGCGCCGGCGCAGGAAGGCCTCGAAACTGTCGCCGCGCACCAGCACGCCGTCGAAGTCGAACAGGACCGTGCGCGGCGCGACGGGCGCGGCGCCGGCTGTCGTGACGTCCATGCTCAGGCGGCGCCGAACAGACGCTGCAGCTCGACGCCCGGATCGGACGCGCGCATGAACGCCTCGCCGACCAGGAACGCGTGCACGCCGGCAGCGCGCAACCGCGCCACGTCGTCCGGCGTGCGGATGCCCGACTCGCTGACCAGCAGCACGTCGCCTGGCGCGCGGGCACGCAGATCCAGCGTGGTCTGCAGCGAGGTCTCGAAGCTGCGCAGATCGCGGTTGTTGACGCCGATCAGCGGCGCCGGCACATCCAGCGCGCGCTCCAGCTCCGCGGCGTCATGCACCTCGACCAGCACGTCGAGGTCGAGCTCGGCGGCCAGCAGGGCCAGCTCCAGCAGCGTGCCGTCATCGAGCGCGGCGACGATCAGCAGGATGCAGTCGGCGCCCAGCACGCGCGCCTCGTACACCTGGTACGGGTCGATGACGAAGTCCTTGCGCAGCACCGGCAGCGCGCAAGCCGCGCGCGCCTGCTCGAGATAGGCGTCGCTGCCCTGGAAAAAATCGACGTCGGTCAGCACCGACAGGCAGGTCGCGGCACCGGCCGCGTAGCTGCGCGCGATCGCGGCGGGATCGAAGTCGGGCCGGATCACGCCCTTGCTGGGGCTCGCCTTCTTGACCTCGGCGATCACCGCGGCCTGCCCGCTCGCGATGCGCGTCTCGATCGCCGCGGCAAAGCCGCGCGTCTCCGGCAAATCGGCACAGCGCGCGGCGAGCTCGGCCAGCGGCCGGCGTGCGGCGCGCTCGCGGACTTCCTCAGCCTTGCGCGCGAGGATGCGTTGCAGGATGTCGTGCATGCGGCGTGCGGAAATCGGGGGTCGGGGATGCGGATCAGCGCGGGCGGTGATGGTAACAGCCGGGGCGGCGCGCGCCGGCTATTTGCGCGCCCGGATCACGATCGGCAGCATCAGGCCATAGCCGCCACCGGGGTAATTGTTGGACACGAACCCGGCGTAGACATCGTAGGTCACGCCGAGACGCGCCTCGCGGAATCCGGCTGCGCGCAGCTCGTCGAGCAGCTGCCAGCCGTGATGCCAGAAGGCGAGGATGCCCTCGGCATTGAGCGGATCACCGTGATATTCGGGTGTTTCATGATGCACGATGCGTCCATCCGCCAGCACTTCGGCGCGCATCAGCGACTCGTGGCGCTGCGCGAAGAAGGGGCAGGTGAACACCAGGCTGCCGTCCGCGACCAGCACGCGGTAGCACTCGCGCAGCGCGCGGCGGTAGTCGAACACGTGCTCGAGCACATCGCTGTGCGCGACGACCTTGAAGCTGGCGTCAGCAAAGCTCAGCGCGGTGATCGATTCATTGCGGACCTTGCCGTGACCGCGGACATCGCATTCGGATCCGGGCGCGCAGGCATCGCCGAGGTATTCGCTGCCGATCAATCCCGGCAGGTCGCGGCTGAGCACGGCATGCAGCGGCGAAATGCGCTCGAGCAGCAGCAACGCGCCGGGACCGGCGGCAAGACGGCGGCACTCGTCGCGGATGGCGCCATGCATCAGCCGCCCGCGATTGGACAGTCCGCAGCCCTCGCACAGCAGCCCTTCACGCAGGCTGGGCCGGTCGCCCAGCATCGCGCCGCTGCGCACCAGCATGCGTCGTATTCCGTTGCAGACCCAACAGTAGCCCTCGAAGTGCTCCAGCGCGCCGATGCGGTCTTCGGCCGCGACGCGCAGCGGCTCGATGCGGGCGGCGAATTCGCCAAGGGTGGTTGCGTCGTCGAACCAGGTGAGCATGGGGGCTCCTTGCAAGGCCGCGCGCTGGCGCAGCCGCCAGGCCGCGCGCAGGCGGCGCAGCAGCGGCCTCACCCCGCCAGCCTGCGGGTGGCGGCGACGAACTGGTCCAGGCGCGCGCGCGCGGCGCCGCTGTCGATCGCGACGCGGGCGCGGGCGATGCCGTCGGCGAGGTCGGTCGCGACGCCGGCGACGTACAGCGCGGCGCCGGCGTT
>JAJYDI010000086.1 GCA_021777635.1 Pseudomonadota bacterium | reverse complement strand
GGCTGGCCCCGTCCAGCGCCGGCACCGGGCCCGGCGTCAGCACCGCCACCCGCCGCGGGGCCGCGGCCAGCGCGGTGGCCAGCCCGGCCGCACCGGAGCCGATCACCAGCACGTCAAACAGGGCAGCGGTCGTCATCGGATCAGGCCCGGGGTTCGTCTGTGGTCGCCATGCGGTGCCGTGCTCAGCGCACCGCCAGCATGCGCTCCACCGCGCGCCGCGCGCCGTCGGCCACCGCCGCGTCCACCTCGATCGGATGCCGCAGGAACTGCAGCGCATCGCGGATCCCGGTCAGGGTGATGCGCTTCATGTGCGGACACAGGTTGCACGGCTGCACGAATTCGATGTCGGGGAACTGCACGGTGACGTTGGCGCTCATCGAGCACTCGGTGATCAGCGCCACCCGCGCCGGCCGTGCGCGATCGAGGTGCTCGACCATGCCGTGCGTCGAACCGACGAAGTCGGCCTCGGCGAGCACGTCCGGCGGGCACTCCGGATGGGCGATCACGTGCAGGCCGGGCTGCCCGGCGCGCAGGCCGCGCAGTTGCGCGCCGCTGAAGCGCTGATGCACCTCGCAGGCACCCTGCCAGAGCACGATCTCGACCGCGGTCTGCGTCGCCACGTAGCGACCCAGATACCGGTCCGGCAGGAAGATCACCTTCGGCACGCCCAGCGATTCGACCACCGGCACCGCGTTGCCCGAGGTGCAGCAGATGTCCGACTCCGCCTTCACCGCCGCCGAGGTGTTGACGTAGGTCACCACCGGCACGCCGGGATGCTGGCGGCGCAGCGCGCGCACGTCGGCGGCGGTGATCGATTCGGCCAGCGAACAGCCGGCCCGCGGGTCCGGGATCAGCACCGTGCGTGAAGGGTTGAGCACCTTGGCCGTCTCGGCCATGAAGTGCACGCCGCACACGACCAGCACCTCGGCCTTGGCACGCGCGGCTTCGCGCGCCAGCGCCAGCGAATCGCCGGTGATGTCGGCGACGCCGTGGAAGATGGCCGGCGCCATGTAGTTGTGCGCAAGAATCAGCGCATGGCGCTCGACCTTGAGGCGACGGATGACCTCGATCAGCGGGCGTTGCGCCTCCCATTCCAGATCGGGGATCACCGCGCGGGTGCGCGCACGCAGCGCGTCGAGCGAAAGCGATGGAGCGATGGCCGACATAGTTATACTCGATATGAGTAATAAACGGCCCGCAAATGCTATTCCCGAGCAAAACGAGGTGCAAGCGAAAACAGGCGAACGCCGCGCTGCGGTTCAGGTCGGCTGGGGATCGAAGCCTCTGCGCGCAACCGGCACGGCGCCCGGATCGGCCGGCAGGGTGTCGGCGACGATGCGCGCCGCTTCCTCGACCGCCGGGTCCGGCACCATCACCGTGACCAGATCGCGCGCGGGCAGCTGTCCGATGCCGCCGGTCAGATACGCGCCGCTGATGAAGGCCGGAATGCCCGCGGCGTCCAGCGCATCCTTGACGAGCTGGGCATCGACCAGCGATTCGGCGTGATAGACGATGCGCATGCGGCGACGCTAACCCCCGGCGGCGCCCGCGGCAAGCCCGTCCGCGCCGAGCATGGCAACCGCTACACTTCGCGGCTCGACCTCATGCAGAAGCCGCCATGGCGCAGGACACGCCCGTCACGCAGCACTTCATCCGCCAGATCGTGCAGGCCGACCGGGCCTCCGGCAAGCACGGCGGTCAGGTTGTCACGCGCTTTCCGCCCGAGCCCAACGGCTATCTGCATCTGGGCCACGCCAAGTCGATCTGCCTGAATTTCGGCCTCGCCGCGGAGTTCGCAGGACGCTGCCACCTGCGCTTCGACGACACCAACCCGGCCCGCGAAGACCCCGAATACGTGCAGGCCATCCAGGACGATGTGCGCTGGCTGGGTTTCAACTGGGACACGCTGCGCCACGCCTCGGATTATTTCGCGGTGTTCTACCTCGGTGCCGAGAAGCTCATCCGCCTGGGCCTGGCCTACGTCGACGATCTCGACGCCGAGCAGATGCGCGCCTACCGCGGCACGCTGACCGAACCGGGGCGCAACTCGCCCTTTCGCGAGCGCGGCAGCGAGGAAAACCTGGACCTGTTCCGGCGCATGCGTGCGGGTGAATTCGCCGACGGCAGCCGTACCCTGCGCGCGAAGATCGACATGAACGCCGGCAACATCAACCTGCGCGACCCGGCGATCTACCGCATCCGCAAGGTCACGCATCAGAACACCGGCGACGTCTGGCCGATCTACCCGATGTACGACTACGCCCACTGCGTGTCCGACGCGGTGGAAGGCATCACGCATTCGCTGTGCACGCTGGAGTTCGAGGACCACCGCCCGCTGTACGACTGGTTTCTGCGCCAGCTCGACCTGCCGGGCGATCCGGCGCTCACCGCGCCGCTGCGCGAGAAGGGCCTGTGGCTGCCGCCCGGCACGCCGCAGCAGATCGAGTTCGCGCGCGGCAACATCAGCTACACGGTGATGAGCAAGCGCAAATTGCTCGCACTGGTGCAGGACAAACTGGTCGATGGCTGGGACGATCCGCGCATGCCCACGCTGAGCGGACTGCGCCGGCGCGGCTACACGCCGGCCGCGATCCGCATGTTCTGGGAGCGCATCGGCATCAGCAAGCAGAACAGCCTGATCGACCTTGGCGTGCTCGAAGGCTGCGCACGCGAGGATCTCGATGTCCGCGCGCCGCGGCGCATGGCCGTGCTCGATCCGCTGAAGCTGGTCATCGGCAACCTGCCCGATAGCCATGCCGAGAGGCTCGCGTTCGCCAATCACCCGAAGGATGCCGCGCAGGGCACGCGATCCGTGCCGTTCGCACGCGACCTCTGGATCGAGCGCGACGACTTCATGGAAGCACCGGTCAAGGGTTTCCATCGCCTGGTGCCGGGCGGCGAAGTTCGCCTGCGCGGCGTCGGCATCGTGCGCTGCGTGGACGTCGTCAGGCGCGGCGACGGCGCCATCGCCGAGGTGCGCTGCATGCTCGACCCCGAGACCCGTCACGGCATGGCAGGCGCCGAACGCAAGGTCAAGGGCACCATCCACTGGGTCAGCGCCCGCGACGCGGTGACGGCCGAGGTCCGCCTCTACGACCGCCTGTTCAACGTGCCCGACCCCGACGACGAAACCGGCGGATTGACCTACCGCGACCATCTCAATCCGCATTCGCGGCGCGTCGTGACCGGTTACATCGAGCCGGCCGCGGCCGGACTGGCCGCGGAAGATCGCTGCCAGTTCGAACGCCTGGGCTATTTCGTCGCAGACCGCCACGACCATGCGCATGGGCGCCCGGTGTTCAACCGCGTGGTGACCTTGCGCGACTCGTGGGCGAAGCCCGCGGCGTCCTGACATGCTGTACGCCCAGGTTCACCTCACCCTGCCGCCCTGGGTTCACCAGCTGGATCTCGAGGGCCGACTCTACGCCGATGATGATGCGCGCATCGCGCTGGCGATCGAATTGGCGCGCCGGAATGTCGAGCATCGCACCGGAGGCCCCTTCGGTGCCGCGCTGTTCAACGGCGCCGGACGCCTGCTCGGTGTCGGCGTCAATCGCGTGATCGAGCACAATTGCTCGGTTGCGCACGCCGAGATGATGGCCTTCATGTGCGCGCAGGGACGACTGGCACGCCATCGGCTCAACGAGGACGGCGTGCGGGTCGTGCTGGCAACCAGCGCGCAACCCTGTTGCCAGTGCTACGGCGCCACGTTCTGGGCCGGCATCGACGAGCTGCTGATCGGAGCGCGCAGCGCGGACGTGATGCACCTGACCGCCTTCGACGAAGGCCCGCTGCCGGCGGACTGGATCGGTGAACTCGAACGCCGCCGCATCGCGGTCAAACGCGACCTGCGCCGCGACGAGGCCTGCGCGGTGCTTGCCGCGTACGCTGCCGCGGCCGGAGTGACGTATTGAACGTGCCCGTCGTCTCGCCGATCTGCGGCCGCCTGGCGCTGTGCCGGCCGGGGTTCGAGCGCGAGTGCGTGCAAGAGCTGGAGCAGGCCGCGCGCGCGGCCGGGCTTTCCGGCTACGCCCGCGCCCGCGAAGCCGGCGGCTACGCCGAGTTCATCCTGCACGATGGCGCCGACGCCGGCGCCTTGACCATGGCGACGCAGTGGAATGCGCTGATCTTCGCGCGTCAGGCACTGGATCTGATCGCGCGTCTGGATGGCCTCGACCCGGTGGACCGGATCGGGCCGCTGCTGGTCGCGTTGAGCGGACGCGGCGAATGCTTCGGCGACATTCGCATCGAACACACCGACAGCGATGCCGGGCGCGAGCTGTCCGGCCTTGCCCGCAGTCTGACGCCACCGCTGCGCACGGCGCTGCAACGGGCACACCTGCTCGATACGGCTGCGCCGCGGCATCTGCACGTTCTGCTGCTGGCCGGCGACAGCCTGATACTGGCTGCGGCCGCACCCGCCGCGTCCGCGCCCGATGCCGGCGGCATCCCGCGCCTGCGCTTCCCGGCCGGAGCGCCCAGCCGTTCGACGCTGAAACTCGAAGAAGCACTGCTGGTGCTTCTGAGCGATCGCGAACGCGAGCGCTGGCTGCGCGCCGGCATGACCGCGGTCGACCTCGGTGCCGCGCCGGGCGGCTGGACCTTCCAGCTGGTGCGCCGTTCGCTGCGGGTGATCGCGGTGGACAACGGGCCGATGGATCGCGCCCTGCTCGATTCGGGGCTGGTCGAACATCGTCGCGAGGACGGCTTCCGCTTCCGGCCGGCGAGGCCGGTCGACTGGCTGGTCTGCGACATGGTCGAGCAGCCGCGCCGGATCGCCGCGCTGATGGCGGCGTGGCTGAGTGAACGCTGCTGCAGGCATGCGCTGTTCAATCTCAAACTGCCGATGAAAAAGCGGCTCGACGAGGTCCGCCTGTGTCTGGCGCTGATTCGCGACACGGTGCCGGGCATCGAGCTGCGCGCGCGCCAGCTTTATCACGACCGCGAGGAAATCACGGTCCTCGCGGTGCCGTCCACCTGACCTTCGACGCATTGGGCGCTCCGCGCCGTGCGGCTATGCTTGTCCGGATACCTCTCTCCACCCCCATCGATGCAACGCCTGCGCGCCCTGCTCCCGCTGCTGCTGCTGCTCGCTACCGGCATCGTGCTGGTGAGCTCGGGTACCTTGCGGCATTTCGACCCGCAGCATCTCGCTGCCGAGCACGCGCACCTGCGCCGTCTGGTCTTGGCGATGCCGTGGCTGGCTCGGCTGAGTTATCTCGGCATCATGGTGCTGGCCGTTGCCAGCGGCGTACCCGGCCTGCTCTTCGTGACCATCGCCGGCGGGCTGATCTTCGGACTGGTCGAGGGCACGCTGCTGTCAACGCTGGGCCTGGCGCTGGGCTCGCTGCTGCTGTTCCTCGCCGCACGCTACGCGCTGGGCAGCAATGGCAGACCCGCGCCGACGCTGGCGGAACGCATCCGCGCCGGCTTTCTGCATCATCCGGCAAGCTACACGCTGTTCCTGCGCCTGGTGCCGATCTTCCCGTTCGGCGGGGTGACCCTGGCGCTGGCCTGGCTGCGCTGCCCGCTGTGGCTGTTCATGGCCGCGACCGCTGCCGGCGGCATGGTGATGGAAGCCTTCGAGAGCGCGATCGGTGCCGGACTCAGCGAAGCGCTGGCACGCGGCGAGCCGATCGGCATGCGTCTGGTCCTCGAACCGCACGTGCTGCTGCCGCTCGCTGCGCTCAGCCTGCTGGCGCTGCTGCCGGTACTGCTGGGGCGACGGCGCCGCTGAACCGGCGCCACGGCGAAGTCATGGCCGCGGCGCGCGGCGGCAAGGCGATGCGTGCATGTTGCGGCGCCATCGCCGGAGCGCTGCCTTGACCCTGCGTATCCGCCGCGCCGCTGCGAATCACCGTGGGCGAGCCGCAATCGGGCGTCGTCCGGCCGCAAGCCGGATCGTCACCGGCGCGAAGCCGGATGCGCGCACCTCAGCGCAAGGTGCCGAGCGTCCGCAGCGCGCCGGTCACCTGCGTTTCGCGGCCCAGGGCCGCGGCGATGCCGTGCACGCGCGCTTGCAGGGTGGCGGCATCCGCGGCGCACACGGTCGCATGCCCGACCTTGCGGTGCGGACGCGCCGACTTCCCGTAGTCGTGCCAGTGCGCATCCGCCGCTGCCAGTACAGGCGTCACCGCGGGCAGCTCGCCGATCCAGTTGAACATCAGGCTGCACCCGCGCGCATCGGTATCGCCGAGCGGCAGTCCCAGCACGGCGCGCACGTGGTTCTCGAACTGGCTGGTGACCGCGCCCTCGATGGTCCAGTGTCCCGAGTTGTGCACGCGTGGCGCCATCTCGTTGCCGAGCAGGCGCCCCTGGTCGACGAACAGTTCCAGCGCGAACACGCCGACATAATCCAGCCTTTCGGCCAGCGCGCGCGCATGGTCGGCAGCCTGGGACTGCAGCGCCTCGACCTGCGGCGCCGGCGCCAGACTGGCCGCGAGAATGCCGTCATCGTGCCAGTTCTGGGTCAGCGGCCAGGTGACGAAGCGGCCATCGCGGCCGCGCGCTGCAAGCACCGACAGCTCACGCTCGAACGCCACGAAGGCTTCGAGAACCAGGCCGTGGGCGCCAGCCTGGGGGCCCAGCGCGGCCCAGGCCGCGTCGGCATCGGCCAGCGCACGGATGCGGAACTGGCCCTTGCCATCGTAGCCGAGCCGGCGCGTCTTCAGGATCGCCGGGGCGCCCACCGCCCTCAACGCCTGCGCAAGATCCTCGCGGCTGGCGACCGCCGCGAATGCCGGCGTGGCCAGGCCAATGGCATGAAACAGGGTCTTTTCCTCGATCCGGTCCTGGGCCACGGCCAGCGCGCGCGGGTTGGGAAATACCGGTGCGCGTGCGGCGAGCCACTGCGCGGTCGCGGCCGGCACATTCTCGAAATCGAAGGTGATGACATCGACGCGTTCGGCAAAACGCGCCAGAGCCTCGTAATCGCGCCAGTCCGCGACCAGCAGTGGCGCCACCTGGGCCGCGCAGGCATCGGCCGCGCTGTCGACCACCAGGGTACGTACACCCAGCGGCGCGGCTGCCAGCGCCAGCATGCGCGCCAGCTGACCACCACCGAGAACCCCCAGGGTCGGCTGGCGGCGGCTCATGCCAGGCGTGGATCCGGGCTGGCCAGCACCTCGGCGGTCTGCGCGGCACGCCACTGTTCCAGACGCTCCGCCAACGCGACGTCGGTCAGTGCCAGCATCGAGGCCGCCAGCAGCGCGGCATTGATCGCGCCCGCGCGTCCGATCGCCAGCGTGCCCACCGGCACCCCCGCCGGCATCTGCACCATCGACAGCAGCGAGTCCATGCCATTGAGCGACAGCGAGGGCACCGGCACGCCGAGTACCGGCAAACGGGTCTTGGCCGCCAGCATGCCCGGCAAGTGTGCCGCGCCGCCGGCGCCGGCAATCAGCACGGCCAGTCCGCGGTCAACGGCTCGACCGGCATAATCGAACAGCAGATCGGGGGTGCGGTGCGCCGAGACCACCCGCACCTCATGGGCGATCTCCAGGCGCGCCAGCGCCTGTACCGTGTGCTGCATGGTTTCCCAGTCGGAACGCGACCCCATCACCACGCCCACGCGCGGCGCCTGCTCGCTCGATGCCATGGCCGATCCTGTCCGAAAAACGCTATTGTACGGCTCCCGCTCCACACGATGCGCCGCCCATGGACAAACGCATGCTCGACCTGCTCGTGTGCCCGGTGAGCAAGGCGCCGCTGCGCCCGCTCGGCGTGGGCGAGCTGGCCATTCTCAACCGCGCGATCAGCGCCGGCCAGGTGACCACGGTATCCGGCGCCGCAGTGGCCACGCCGCTCGCGGCTGGTCTGATCACCCGCGACGGCCACGTCATTTATCCGGTGGTTGACGAGATCCCGGTGATGCTCCGCGAAGCCAGCATCGGAACCATCCAGCTCGAAGGTTTTCCGCGCTGAACCGCTTCGAGCGTGACTGCGGTCACACTTCCGAGGGCACAATGAAAGACAATGTAACCCCGCGGTCTGGCCAGGCGCCGCCATGAATCAGCCCCCCGAAGCCGCACCCGGCAAAATCGTTCCGCTGGGTCCGCGCGGCGATGCGCGCGGCGAACGCGTCGGTGACTTGCTTGTTGCCGCGCGCGGCATCGCCCAGCGGCATCTGCAGGCATTGACCAGCACGCTGTTCGACAACGTCGATGACGCCCTGTTCGATCTCGCCGAAAAGGCCGAAAGCAACGCCGCGCAAACCCAGTTCTTCGACGGCATGCGCGAGGCACGCAAGAAGCGCACGCTGACCGAGCGCCTGTTTCTCGAAGAGGTCGCACGCAGCATCACCGAGCTTGCCGCGGGCAAGCTGCGCTCGCGCGGCAGCGCCGAGCAGACCCGCGGCGGCGGCGAGCTCAGCCTGGTCGAGGACAGTGAGCTCGAAGAATCGCTTGCCGTCGGAAGCATGGGCAGCAAGGCGGAAATGCGCCTGTCGCGCGTGCTTTTCGCGCTGCATCAGCGGCTGGCGGTGATCTGCGGGGGGGTCAAGCTTGACGACACCAG
>JAJYDI010000085.1 GCA_021777635.1 Pseudomonadota bacterium | reverse complement strand
GATCGTCGAGCCGACCGTACGCGTCCACAGCCAGCGCCCGGCGGTGAAGATCTTCATCTTGGCGAGCACGAAGGAATTGACGAATTCGCCGACGAAGAACGCGGTGATCGAGGCGATCACGATGCGTGGGGTCTGGCCGAAGATGGTTTCGTAGGCGGCCTGGTCGTGCCAGCCGTGCGCGGGCGGCAGTGCCACGACGACCGCGCTCATCAACGAGGCGAACACCAGCGCGATCAGGCCCGACCAGATCACCCGTCGCGAGCGCGCGTAGCCGTAGACCTCGGTGAGGATGTCGCCGAACAGGTAGGAAATCGGAAAGAACAGCACGCCGGCACCGAAGGTGATGCCGTGCACCTCGGCGATCTTGGCCGGACCGATCAGGTTGGCGCAGAGCAGAACGCAGACGAAGGCGCCGAGGATCAGGTCGTAGTAGCGGTAGCTGCGGATCGGCGCGGCCATCGGTGGTCCTCCATCGGCTGGGCGCGGCCACACCGGCTCCGCTGCGGCGAGTGAAAGGCATGCCGACCGGGAATGCAAGGCGGTGGGGCCGCTTCGACGGCTTGCGCGTCGAGGGCCATGTCGCGCGGAGAGCGACGCACGCGCCGGGTCCTCAGGCGCGGCGCGCGAGCGCCGCGACGCCGTACGGGTACGTGCCGATCCTCGCCGCCGTCCAGCGCGGGCGTTGCGCGCGGCGGCGGCGGCGGGCAGATCTCAGGTCTTGTCGGCGGCCTTGAGCTTGGGCAGGTCGGCGATGATCTGGGCGGAATTGGCACTCGGATCGACGCCGGCGTAAACCTTGGCGATGCGCCCCTGCGGATCGATGATGAAGGTGGTGCGCTTGGCGTAATGGATGCCCATCATCGAGGTCAGCACGCCGTATTCGCCGGCGACCGCGTGACTGGTGTCGGCCAGCATCGGAAACGGCGCGTGGTATTTGGCCGCGAACTCGGCGTGCGACTGGACGTCATCGAGGCTGACCGCGAGGACATGCGCGCCTTCCTTGCGGATCTTGAGGTAATCGTCACGGAACTTGCAGACCTCGGTGGTGCAACCCGGGGTGAAATCCTTGGGATAGAAATACAGCACCACCCAGTCGCCCTTGTAGTGCTCGAGACTTTGCCACTTGCCGTTCTGGTCCTGCAGCTTGAAGGCCGGCGCCATCTGGCCCACGGCGGGCATGCTGTCGGCGGCCAGGAGAGCGATCGGCGCCACCAGCGCGCTCAGCGCCAGCAGCATCAGGGTCAGGCGTTTCATACGTCACCTCGGGTCGGATGGAGAGCCGGTACGGTGCAGTCCGCGGCGGCAGACCGACAGCGCACCCCCCGGCACTCTAGCGCCGGCGCGTTCAGATGACGTGAGGAAGACCATACGGATGGCATACTCGGACGTCCGTTTGCACAGCCCGTCCCGATGCCCTTGCCCAGCCCCGTGCATCTGACCCTGCTCGTCGTCGCCAGCCTGCTGGCCGGCGCGCTCAACGCGGTCGCGGGCGGTGGCAGCTTCCTCACGTTCCCGGCACTGGTGCTGGCCGGCGTGCCTGCGGTGATCGCCAACGCCACCAGCACGGTTGCGCTGCTGCCGGGTACCTTTGCCAGCGCCTGGGTCTATCGCCGCGATATCGGCTCGGCACGCGGCCAACTGCCGATGACGGCTTTCGTGGTGGTCAGCCTGATCGGCGGCGCGGCGGGCTCGATCCTGCTGCTGCTGACGCCCGAGCAGCTGTTCGCCGACATCGTGCCGTGGCTGCTGCTGTTCGGCACCCTGGTGTTCGCGTTGGGAAGGCCGTTGACCGATGCCCTGCGCCGACGCGCACATGTCGGCGTGCCGGCACTGGTCGTGGTGCAGGCGCTGATCGGCATCTATGGCGGCTACTTCGGCGGCGGCATCGGCATCCTGATGCTGGCGATGCTCGGCCTGTACGGCATGACCGAGATCCATGCCATGAACGGAGTCAAGACGGTGCTCAGCGGCTGCATGAATGTGGTCGCCGCGGCCATCTTCATCGCCGCCCGCGCGGTCTGGTGGCGCGAGGCGCTGATCATGCTGCTCGCGGCGATCGTCGGCGGCTGGATCGGCCCGTTGCTGGCGCGACGGGTGGCGCCGGCGCGGCTGCGACTGTTCGTGGTCGGGGTCGGCTTGGTGATGACGGCGTGGTTTTTCGCGCGCGGCTGACGTTTTCTCTCAACCCGCGTCGGCCACCGCGTCGTAACCGCGCGCGCTGAACTCGATCAGGCAGAAGCCGTGCCCCCAGGGATCGGCAAACGTCGCGATGCGGCCCCAGGTCGACGCGCGCACCTCGCCTTCCGCCAGCGCGCCCGCGGCAAGCACGTCGCGCATCGCCGCGTCGAGGTCATCGACCGCGAAGTCAAGATGCAGCGGCGTCCAGTGGCGACCGTAATCGCGGGCGGCAGCGGCGCCGTGATGCGGTGCGCTGCCGGCGGGCCTGGCCAGCAAAAACAACGGCGCTTCGGCCCCCAGCAGTTCGACGCCGCCAGCGCCGAAGCGGCGTCCGGCGCGCAATCCGAACGCGGCCGTGTAGAAAGCCTCAGCGCGCGCGAGGTCGTCGACATCGATGTTGATCAGTACGCGAGCCATGCGGCACCCGGCAGCGGCCGGGATCACTGCTTCGTCGGCTGCGGAAACTGCGCCGGATCGAAACCGCCGACCTCGAAACGCAGGGTCTGTTCGCGATGCGGCTTGCGCACCACATCCATGGTGATGGTGCCGGCCTTCTCCATGGCGGCGATGAAGCGGCGGTCGTCCTTGATGAACAGCGCCGGGTCACTGCTGTGCGGCAGATAGGCCTGCCAGCGCTCGGCACGGCCATCGAAGCGCATCGTCAGCGTGCACATGCCCTTGCAGAGGAAGCCGGCGTTGCTGTCGTCGTAGAGATAGACGCTCTGGCCCCAGATCGTGTGCCGACGCAGCACCAGTCGCACCGCGCTGGGATCACCGTCGGGCTTGACGGCACTGATCGCGGCGGTGGTCTGCCGGCCACCCGCCATCGGCGCGGCCTGGTACAGCCAGAGCGCGCGCAGTCGCTGGCGCTCGGCGGTCGCCGCCGCCTGCGCGGCGAGTGCCGGCAGGGTCTGCTGCACCTCGGCGGCCGCGGGTGTCCCGGGATACTTGCGCACGATCTCCTGCCCGATCGGCACCGCCAGGGCGTCGCTGTGCGAAGCCAGCAGCTGCTGGTAGAGCGTGTACTCCTTGGCCGCGGCGGCGGCCTGCGCCGCCTGCTGCCGCGCGGCCTGCTGCGCCGGCGTCGGGGCCTGCTGCGACGACGAGCAGGCGGCCAGCAGCGCTGCTGCTGCGATCAGGATGTGGCGCGGGCGATGGATACGCATGGACTTGCCTCGACCGTGGGGGCGGCACGCCATCGGAACGCGGTCGTCGCGCGGCGCGCCGCAGCCATGCCGACCAGGGCGCGATGCGACGACCCTCACACCGTCACCGGGTCGGGCTTGTCGGGATCGAGCTTCCACAATTTCATCGCGCGGGCGACGTCTTGCGCATGGATCGCGCCCTCGGCGGCCAGTGCGGACAGCGCAGCCTGCGCGATCCAGTAGCGGTCGACCTCGAAGAAACCGCGCAGGTGTTCGCGGGTGTCGGAACGGCCGAAGCCGTCGGTGCCGAGCACGGTGTAGCGCTTGCCGACCGGCATGAAGGCACGGATCTGATCGGCGAAACCGCGCACGTAATCGCTGGCCGCGATCGCCGGACCGGCGCGCTCGGACAGGCATTGCGTCACCCACGGCTGCCGCGGCGCGGCCTCGGGGTGCAGGCGGTTCCAGCGCTCGCAGTCGAAGCCGTCGCGGCGCAGTTCGGTGAAGCTGGGGCAGGACCACAGGTCGGCGCAGACGCCGAACTCCTTTTCGAGCAACTCGGCGGCGGCGATGCACTCGCGCAGGATCGAACCGGAACCCAGCAGCTGCACGCACGGCGCGCTGGTCTTGGCCTTGCTCTTGGGCTTGGCCTTTCCCGGGTCCCGGGTCCCGGGTCCCGAGTCCCGGCTCTCGATGCCCGAGTCCCGCAACAGATACATCCCCTTGACGATGCCTGCCGCGGCGCCCTCAGGCATGTCGGGGTGCGGGTAGTTCTCGTTCATCACCGTCAGGTAGTAGTAGTGATCCTCCTGCTCGGTGAGCATGCGGCGCACGCCGTCTTGCAGGATCACCGCGACCTCGTAGGCGAAGGTCGGATCGTAGGCTCGGCAGTTGGGCACGGCACCGGCGAGCAGGTGCGAATGGCCGTCCTCGTGCTGCAGACCCTCGCCGTTGAGCGTGGTGCGTCCCGAGGTGCCGCCGATCAGGAAACCGCGGCAGCGCATGTCGCCCGCCGCCCAGGCCAGATCGCCGATGCGCTGGAAGCCGAACATCGAGTAATAGATGAACACCGGCAGCATCGGCACGTTGTTGATCGAATAACTCGACGCGCCGGCCATCCATGCTGCCATGCCGCCGGCCTCGCTGATACCCTCCTGCAGCACCTGGCCGGCCTGGTCCTCGCGGTAGTACATCAGCTGGTCGGCGTCCTGCGGCTTGTACTTCTGCCCGAACGGCGCGTAGATGCCGATCTGGCGGAACATGCCCTCCATGCCGAAGGTGCGCGCCTCGTCGGCGACGATCGGCACGATGCGCGGACCGATCGCCTTGTCGCGCAGCAGCAGGTTGAGGCCGCGCACGAAGGCCATGGTGGTGCTGATCTCGCGCTCGCCGGTGCCCTTGGTGATCGCCGCCAGCGCCTCCAGGTCCGGTGTCGGCGGCGACAGGTCGGCCTTGCGCCGGCGTTGCGGCAGGAAGCCGCCCAGGGCGCGGCGGCGCTCCAGCAGGTACTGCACCTCGGGCGAGTCCTTGCCGGGGTGGTAGTACGGCACCTCGTCGAGGGTGGCGTCGGGTACCGGGATGTTGAAACGGTCGCGGAAGGCGCGCACCGCGCTGTTGTCCATCTTCTTCTGCTGATGGGTGATGTTCTGCGACTCGCCCGCATCGCCCATGCCGTAGCCCTTGACGGTCTTGGCCAGGATCACGGTGGGCTGGCCGCTGTGGTTCACCGCCGCGTGGTAGGCGGCATAGACCTTGTGCGGGTCGTGGCCGCCGCGGTTGAGGCGCCAGATGTCGTCGTCGGACAGGCTGGCGACCATCGCCTTGAGCTCGGGGTACTTGCCGAAGAAATGTTCGCGCGTGTAGGCGCCGCCGAAGGCCTTGCAGGCCTGGTACTCGCCGTCCACGGTCTCCATCATCAGCTGGCGCAACAGGCCGCTGCTGTCGCGCGCCAGCAGCGGATCCCAGTAGCTGCCCCAGATCACCTTGATGACATTCCAGCCGGCGCCGCGGAACACGCCCTCGAGCTCCTGGATGATCTTGCCGTTGCCGCGCACCGGGCCATCCAGCCGCTGCAGGTTGCAGTTGACGACGAAGACCAGATTGTCCAGCCGCTCGCGCCCGCCGAGCGAGATCGCGCCCAGCGATTCCGGCTCATCGCTCTCGCCGTCGCCCATGAAACACCAGATCTTGCGATCGCTCTTGGGCAGCAGGCCGCGATGCTCCAGGTACTTGGAGAACTGTGCCTGGTAGATCGCCTGGATCGGACCGAGTCCCATCGACACCGTCGGCACCTGCCAGAAATCCGGCATCAGCCACGGGTGCGGATACGACGACAGCCCGCCGCCACCGACTTCCATGCGGAAGCGGTCGAGTCGGGCCGCGTCGATGCGCCCCTCGAGAAAGGCGCGTGCGTAGATGCCGGGGCTGGAGTGGCCCTGGTGCAGCACCAGGTCGCCGGGATGGTCGGCGCTGGGCGCGCGCCAGAAGTGGTTGAAGCCGACGTCGTAGAGCGTCGCCGAGGAGGCGAAGCTGGCGATGTGCCCGCCCAGTTCGCCGGGCTTGCGGTTGGCGCGGATCACCATCGCCATCGCGTTCCAGCGGATCAGCGAGCGGATGCGCCACTCCATCGCGGCATCGCCCGGGGACTTGACCTCGAGATGCGCCGGAATGGTGTTGACGTATTCGGTCGTCGGCTCGAACGGCAGATGCCCGCCGGCACGGCGGGTGGTGTCGACCATGCGCTCGAGCAGGTAGTGCGCGCGTTCGGCCCCCCCGTGGTCGATGACGGCCGAAAGCGATTCCACCCACTCACGGGTTTCGGCCGGATCGGGGTCCTGGTGCAGCAGATCGTCGAACGGTTCCATCAAGTCCCTCCGCGGTGGCGCGCGCCATGCCTGTCGATGCAGGGGCCGCCGCTGCGGACGGCCGCCTCCAGCGGGCAAGTTTAGCGCGGCGGCGATCCGCTCAGGGTGGCGGCGGCGGCTCCGCGCGCCACGTCGCGAGGGCGCGTTCGGCGCGTTCGCGACCCAGCGCGATCATTTCGCCAGCCCGGTAGAACTCGTAGGTCGCACAGGCGTTGCGCGGGACCTCGATCATGAGATCGGGACGGTACGCCGCCAGCCGCAGATGCGCCAGATTGGCCTGCATCAGGTCCAGCGCCTGGCCCATCAGCTCCATCCAGCCGGGTTCGCGCGGCGCTACCGGCGTCGCGCCGCGGCCGAGCAGTTGCTCGACAAGTGCGGCGATCTTCTGCCGGTAAGGCCCGCGTGGCGGTGCTTCCGGCGGGTCTGGCGCGGCCTCGGCAGGACCGTCGACGCTGACCACGACGAGGTAGTCGAAGCGCTCGCGCAACAGCGGTGTCACCGGCACCGGATTGAGCAGGCCGCCATCGACCAGACGGCGGCCGTGCACGATCTGGGGATGGAACAGGGTGGGGATCGCGATCGAGGCGCGAATGGCCTCGAACAGCGGGCCACTGGATATCCAGACCTCGCGCTGGCGCTCGATGTCGGTGGCGACCGCGGTGAACGGAATCGCCAGCTGCTCGATGTCGGTCTCGCCGACCAGATCGCGCAGCGCGCCGATGATGCGCTCACCCTTGATCAGACCCGGCCCCGACAGGGTCCAGTCGACCAGTCGCAGGACGTCGATCTTGGCCAGCGACGTCACCCAGTCGCGATAGACGTCGAGGCGGCCGGCGGCGTGGATGCCGCCGACCAGAGCCCCCATCGAGCTGCCGGCAACCGCGACGATGGCAAAGCCGGCCGCCTCGAGCGCCTCGATCGCGCCGATATGCGCGAGTCCCTTGGCGCCACCCGAGCCCAGCGCGAGGGCGATGCGCGGTCGCGCGGGCGCCGCGGCAACCGGGCCAGCGCTCATGACGGATCACCGGCATAGCCGTCCAGGGCCAGCTTGAGCAGGATCTTCATTTCTTCGCGCAGCGGCAGCGGTGCCACCACCTCGGCATCGGGGCCGTACTTCATCACGTCCATCAGCAATTCGCGCGAATTCGAGTACGGCAACCGCAACTCGTAGCGGCCGTCGGGCAGGAAGCGGCCCTCCTGCTGCGAATGCCAGTGGGTATCGGCGACCCAGCGCGCGGCGTGGGCGGTGAAGCGCAGCGTGGCCCAGGCGCGCGGCCTGCCGGAGAAGATGCCGTAGCTGGAGGCGAGGATGGCATCGAGTTCGGGCCCGGCAACGTCCTCGGCCGGCTCGGTCAGCGCCTGCGACTCGGCGATACGATCGACGGCGAAGCTGCGCAGCGCCTGCTTGTCATGGTCCCAGGCATCGAGATACCAGTTGTCGCGGTAGTGGGTCAGACGTTGTGGCGACACCGTGCGCCGCGAGTCGGCGCCGGTGGTGCGCGCGCGGTAGCGCAGGCGCAGCCGCTTGCGCGCCAGTACCGCACCGGCGACGGTGCGGAACACCTGCTGATCCATGCGCCGCGCGCCCGAGGCGATCACGCGGATGCGCTCCAGCGGCAGCGCCGGATCCTTGGCGTGCTCGGCGAGCAGGCGTTCGATGCGGGCACGGAACGGCGCCAGCGCGCCGCTGAGCACGCCGGGATCGGCGCGTCCGATCAGCGCGTGCAGCGCCATCAGCGCGGCCAGCTCCTCGCTGTTCAGCCACAGGCCCGGCAGTTCGAAGCGCTCGCCCTCGTCGGGCGCATAGCGGAAGCCGGCGACATCGTCCTCGCCGCTCTCGATCGGCGCGCCCAGCGCATCGCGCAGGAAGGCAACGTCGCGGTACACGGTGGCGCGCGAGCAGCCGAGATCATCGGTCAGGTGGGCCAGCGACAGCGGCCGGCGCGCCGCCTTGAGCTTGCGGTGCAGGGTGAGGATGCGCTCGTAGCGGTCCATCCGGAGAACTCGGAGCGATGAAGCGCCCAGCATGCCGAGCACACGGCGTGTCGGCAAGCAATGTCCGCATCGCGGCACGGAACGTCCGCCGCGGATCGACGCGCACATGATTCAGCCGCGGCGACGTCCGATGCTGGCAGACTTGTGCCCGACGCGCCGCCCGCCACCGCGCGCGGCCGTTGCCGTTCCCACCTGCCTGCCGGACCCCTCATGCGCACGCATCTGATCGCCCCGCTGCTCGCTCTCGCTTTCGCCCTGCTCCCCGCCACCGCCGGTGCCGACGACAGCGCCGCCCTGCCCGGCAGCGCGCGCCTGCCGACGGCCTCCGGCTCCGGCTGGAACGGCGAAGGTCAGCTCGGCCTCGCCGCCACCACCGGCAACACCCGTTCGCAAAGCCTCAACGCGGGCCTCAAGTTCAGCTATGAAGACAGCGAGTGGAAGGACACCTTCGACTTCAGCGCCCTGCGCAGCCGCGGCGAGATCAGCACGGCCACCGTCGTCAACGGCCAGCCGGTCACGCTCAACCGTTTCGCGGTGACCGCCAACCGC
>JAJYDI010000084.1 GCA_021777635.1 Pseudomonadota bacterium | reverse complement strand
GCGACGCGACGCGCGCGGGGTTGCGCGGCCCGGTCGCAGCGGGTCGTGGCGAACCGCGACCGCGCGTCGCCGCCCCGCGCCGCGGTGCACGCGGCGGCGACGCGTCGTCATCATGGGCGTCGTCGGTCACACCCGCCGGCGGGGTCACCCGGGCTCGCGCCGGCACCGGCTTCAGCAGGTCGGCGGTGACGGCCTCGACCGGAATCTTCTGGCCGATGTAGGTCTCGATCTCGGGCAGAGCCATCGCATAAAGGTCGCAGGCAAAGCTGATCGCGTCGCCCTCGGCGCCGAGGCGCGCGGTGCGGCCGATCCGGTGCACGTAGTCCTCGGCATCCTGTGGCAGGTCGTAATTGAACACGTGACTGACGTCGGCGATATGCAGACCGCGCGCGGCGACATCCGTGGCGACCAGCATCTCGATCTCGCCGCGCTGGAAACGCCCGAGCAGGGTCTCGCGCTTTTTCTGCGGCACGTCCCCGGACAGCGTGCCGACCTTCAGGCCGTGGCGCGCAAGACGCTCGCTGACGCGCTCGGCGGCCGCCTTGGTATTCACGAAGACGATGCTGCGCGCCGGCCCGTGTCGCTCCAGCAGGTTGAGCAGCAGCGGAATCTTCTCTTCCTTGGCGGGAAAGAAGATGTGCTGACGAACGCGATCGGCGGTGACGTGCTCGCTTTCGACGATCACCTTTTCCGGGCTGTTCATATGCTCGTAGGCCAGTTCGAGCACGCGATAGCTGAGCGTGGCCGAATACAGCATCACCTGGCGCTGCTCGCGCGCCGGCAGGCGCCGGAACAGGTAGCGCACATCGGCGATGAAGCCGAGATCGAACATGCGGTCGGCTTCGTCGATCACCATCACCTCGACGGTGCCGAGGCTGAACACATGCTGCTTGTAGTAGTCGAGCAGTCGTCCCGGCGTGGCGATGATGATGTCGCAGCCGTCCTTGAGCAGCTGGCGTTGCTTGTCATAGTCGACGCCGCCGTAGATCAGCGCCAGGCGCAGACCGGTGTGACGGCCGATGGCGCGCGCGTCCTTCTCGATCTGGATCGCCAGCTCGCGGGTCGGCGCGATCACCAGCGCGCGCGGATCCTCGCTGCGACGCTCGGCGAGCGCCGGCGTGCTCAGCAGCCGGTTCATCGCCGCGACCAGGAAGGCGCAGGTCTTGCCGGTGCCGGTCTGCGCCTGGCCGGCGACGTCGCGCCCGCTCAGCGCCGGCGGCAGGCTCAGGGCCTGGATCGGCGTGCAGCGGGTGAAACCGCAATCGGCAAGCCCGCGTTGCAGCAGCGGGTGCAGGTCGAATTGTTCGAAGAAGGTGTCGGTGAGTACGTGTTCGGCCATGGGGAGTCAACAAGGCGTGCCGGCAGCGGACGCTGCGCTTGAATCGCACGCTGGATTGCGCTGGAATGAGAAACAGCCTCTCGGCTTGGCCCCAGCGACGCCGCCGCAATTGCGGGACGCGCAGTCTAACCGAACCCGCCTGCTGCGGCGACCGCGCCGCAAGCGCCCCCATGGAGAACCCCGGTGAGCGATCTGATCACGCACGTTTCCGATGCCGATTTCGAAGCCCAGGTGCTGCAGTCCGAGCAGCCGGTGCTGGTGGATTTCTGGGCTACCTGGTGCGGCCCCTGCCGCGCGATCGCGCCGACGCTCGAGGAAATCGCCAGGGACTACCAGGGTCGCGTGCGGATCGCCAAGCTCGATGTCGACCAGAACCAGAAGACCGCGATCGCCTACAGCGTGCGCAGCATTCCGATGCTGATGGTGTTCAAGGGTGGCAAGGTCGCCGCCACCCAGCTCGGCGCGGTACCCAAGAGCACCATCACCCAGATGATCGATCACGCGCTTTAGGCGACCCGGCCCCGGCGACCCGAGAGCATGCCCTCCCGCGGTCGGTCGCACCGGCGGCCTGACACGATCAGGCGGCGCATCGGTGCGACAGCAAGGCCGACTGCATCGACATGCGCACCGACACAGACCCGACCGCCGTCCATCCGCCGCCCGTCGGCCTGCCGTGATCCCCGGCCGTGGCAACCTGGCAGGGATTGCGAAGCGATGGACGCGGTACGAGAGCAGTGCTAGATTGACGGCTCGAGCGTCTGCGAACCTTCCGGTTTCGCCCTGCGTTGCTCCTTCCCGCTCGCCTCCCTCTTTGCCACGCTGCTGCGAGGCCCGTTCGTGTCAGATACCGAAGTGAAAGACCATGCCGCGCCCGCGCGCCCGGCCGAAACCGCTGTCGAAGCGCCACGCCCTGCGGCAACCGGCGAGCCGTCCGCCCCGACCGAAGGCACTGCGCCGGCGGCGCGCGAACAGCGCGACCGCAACAACCGCGATCGTCACGGCCGCCGCCGCGGCCGCAATGACCGCAACGATCGCGGCGAGCGTCAGCCGGGCAACGGCAATCCCAACGCAGGTGGCGGCCCGTCGCGCCAGCAGGCCGGTCTGCCGCGCGACGAGGACGACGATTACGTCGCCAGCGCAGGCGAGAACGAGCGCCTGATCAACCTCACCGAGCTGCGCCGCAAGCCGGCCGCGGCGCTGCTGGAGCTGGCCGAATCGCTCGGCATCCAGGAAGGCGTCGCCCGCGCGCGCAAGCAGGACGTGATCTTCAACATCCTCAAGGCCCACGCCCGCAGCGGCGGCGGCATCTGGGGCGAAGGCGTGCTGGAGATCATGCAGGACGGCTTCGGTTTCATGCGCGGTGCCGACGAGTCCTATCTGGCCGGCCCCGACGACGTCTACGTCAGCCCGAGCCAGGTGCGTCGCTTCAACCTGCGCACCGGCGACTACGTCACCGGCCGCGTGCGCCCGCCCAAGGAAGGCGAGCGCTACTTCGCCCTGCTCAAGGTCGACGACATCAACGGCGAGCCGCCGGAGGCGTCGAAGAACAAGATCCTGTTCGAGAACCTGACGCCGCTGTTCCCGCGCAAGGCGTTTCATCTGGAACGCGGCAACGGCTCCAGCGAAGACATCACCGGCCGCATCCTCGACCTGATCGCACCGGTCGGCAAGGGCCAGCGCGGCCTGATCGTGTCGCCGCCCAAGGCCGGCAAGACGATGATGCTGCAGAACATCGCCCAGGCGATCGTGCACAACCATCCCGACGCGCATTTGATGATCCTGCTGATCGACGAGCGCCCGGAGGAAGTCACCGAGATGCAGCGCTCGGTGCGCGCCGAGGTCATCTCCTCGACCTTCGACGAGCCCGCGGTGCGCCACGTGCAGGTCGCCGAGATGGTGATCGAGCGCGCCAAGCGCCTGGTCGAGCACAAGAAGGACGTGGTGATCCTGCTCGACTCGATCACCCGCCTCGCGCGCGCCTACAACACCGTGGTGCCCAGCTCCGGCAAGGTGCTGACCGGCGGTGTCGACGCCAACGCGCTGCAGCGGCCCAAGCGCTTCTTCGGTGCGGCGCGCAACGTCGAGGAGGGCGGGTCGCTGACCATTCTCGCCACCGCCCTGATCGACACGGGCAGCAAGATGGACGAGGTGATCTACGAGGAGTTCAAGGGCACCGGCAACGCCGAGGTCCACCTCGATCGCCGCATCGGCGAGAAGCGCGTCTATCCGGCGATCAACATCAATCGCTCCGGCACCCGCCGCGAGGAACTTCTGATCGACGCCGACCTGCTGCAGAAGGTCTGGATCCTGCGCAAGCTGCTGCATCCGATGGACGAGCTGGCGGCGATGGAGTTCATGCTCGACAAGATGAAGAACACCAAGACCAACGACGAGTTCTTCTCGGCGATGAAGCGCTGATCCAGGCTCCCGCGCTGCACGCAAAAGGGCCGGCCCTGTGCCGGCCTTTTTGCGGGCGTGCTCCCTACGGCTCGTATGGATATTTTGCGAATGCCGTGTACGGCCAGTTCCGGATGCCGCTGCTGGATACGCTGACGGCGAACGTCTCCGGTCGTTACGACGATTACTCGGACTTCGGCACCAACTTCTCGCCAGCCGCAGGCATCCAGCGGCAGCCGATCGGGCAGGTCGCGTTCCGCGCGACCTGCCCGAAGGGCTTCAAGGCGCCGAGCTTCGCCGCGAAGGCTCCAGCCAGACGCTGGGCTTCGTCACCGAGACACTGCCGACGGCCTTTGCCGCGGCTCATGGCAACGACACCGACACGCTGCCTTACGCCCTGGGCATCCAGAGCACGGCCAACCCCGGCATCAAACCGGAGGAGTCCACCCGCTACACGCCGGGCGTGATCCTGCAGCCGCTGCACGATCTCGGCGCCATCATCGACGACTGCAACATCAAGAAGACCAATGTCATCTCGGTGGCGCCGGCGTCCACGGCATTGAATGCCTACTTCGCCGGGCAACCCGTTCCCGCGGGCTATCGGCAGACGCCGGACAACATCGATCCGGCGTTCCCGAACGCGCCGGCACGACCGCTGATCGTGTCTTCGCCCTACGTCAACGCCAACTCGCTGATCACCAAGGGCGTGGACCTGTCGGAGGCATCCGGAACCTGTTCGATCGCGGTCCGGGCCTCGATCCGATCGATTACGCGGGCGCGGGCGCGAACTACAACCCCGCCTACCAGCAGCAGGGCATCGTGGGCCGGTACTTCCAGGCCGGCGTCAGGGTGCGGTTCTGACCGTTTCCGAGTGCGGCGCGCACGGAGTCGCCCAGTCCTCTCCAACGTAGTGACACCTTCGCGCCGGCTCCCGCCGGCGCTTTTCTTGCGGCGCCGTCGGCGCGGCCCGGCAAATCGCCATTGCATCGGGCTGCGGATCGATATATGGAAGGTGCCGATGCCGCGACCCGGAGCACGTGCATGACCGCCAGCATCCTCAGCGAGAACGCCCCTGCCCTGTGGCGCGATCTGGTGCGCGAGTCGGCGCAACGGGCGGGCGTTGTGCTCGATGAGGAACTGGAGAGTTACCTCGTGTTCTTGCTGATGCGGCATCTTGACGACGCCGGTCTGGGCGCACGCGTGCTCGCGCTCGATTACCTCGAAGCGCTGCTGCATCGCGGCAGTCAACGCGAACAGGCGCTGCGCGAGACCGGTGATCGCTGCCTGCTGATCGCCGGCCTGTTCCCCGAGCAGGCGCTGCGGCGACGCGTATCGTCAGGCTATTTCCTCGATCTCGGCATCGCCGCCTATACGGCCGAAGCCGAGCACGTGCGCGCGGCGCTGGCGACGCTTTATCGACACCTCGCAGCAGCGTTCGCCGTACTGGTGCGCGCGCTGATAGCGCTGCGCCGGCTGTCCGGCGACTGGCAGGGACCGGATCCGCTGACGCGCCATGCGCTGGGGCGCGCCGACGGCCGCCAGGAGTTTCGCGGTGCGGTGCTGCTCGACGCGCCGGCGCGGGTGCAATGACACTGCCGCGACTCCGGTGCAGCCGCTAAACTGATCTTTGCTGCGACCAAGGGAAGCCGTCCATGCGTATCTGCGTCTATTGCGCGTCCAGCGAGCAGACCGATCCGGCCTATCGCGCCGCGGCGCGGCAGCTGGGCGAACGGCTGGCCGAAGCCGGCTGCAGCGTGGTCTACGGCGGCGGCTCGACGGGCTCGATGGGCGCGCTGGCCGACGGTGCGCTGGCGCGCGGCGGCGAGGTGATCGGCATCCTGCCGCGCTTCATGGCCGATCTGGAATGGGGCCATGCGGGGCTCACGCGACTCGAGTTGGTCGAAGACATGCGCGAGCGCAAGCACCGCCTGCTGACCGGTTCCGACGCGGTCATCGCGCTGCCCGGCGGCTGCGGCACGCTGGAGGAGCTGTTCGAGGCGATCACGCTCAAGCGCCTCGGGCTGTACTTCAACCCGATCATCCTGCTCGATACGCTGGGGTTCTACGCGCCGCTGGAGGCCTTCCTGAAGCAAGTCATCGCGGCGCGTTTCATGAATCCCGAGCACGTCGCGATGTGGCAACGCGTGGCCGCGCCCGAGGACGTGCTGCCGGCGATCCGTGCCGCGCCGCGCTGGCGCGAGGATGCACGCGACTACGCGGTGGTGCGCGGCTGATGTGCTAGCACTCCGCCGGTCCCGGATCGCCCGCAGGGCTCGGCACACGCGAGGGCTGATCTTGCAAACCGATCCCCGCAGCCGCATATCCGTCCTTCACCGAACGAGGCCGCCCCCGTGTCGATCCCCAGCGCCGTGCAGGACACCCCGATTCGCGACCGGCAGATGCTGGTGGACTACATCGCCTCCGGGGAAAAGCCGCGCGCCGACTGGCGCATCGGCACCGAGCACGAAAAGTTCGGGTTCCGTCTCGATGATCTCCATGCCCCGGCCTACGAGGGCGAGCGCGGCATCCGCGCGCTGCTCGAAGGCATCGCCACCCGCCACGGCTGGCAGATGCTGCGCGAGGGCGAGCTGCCGGTGGCGCTGCTGCGCGACGCCGCCTCGATCACGCTGGAGCCGGCCGGGCAGCTGGAGCTCTCCGGCGCGCCACTGGCCGACATCCATGCCACCTGCTGCGAGGTCACCGAGCATCTGCGCGAAGTGCGCGACGTCGCCGATCCGCTGGGACTGGGGTTCCTCGGCATGGGTTTCCAGCCGAAGTGGCGGCGCGACGAGATGCCGTGGATGCCCAAGGGTCGCTACGCGATCATGCGCCGCTACATGCCGCTGAAAGGTCGGCTCGGTCTCGACATGATGACGCGCACCTGCACGGTACAGGTCAACCTCGACTTCGCCAGCGAAGCCGAGATGGTGAAGAAGTTCCGCGTTGGCCTTGCGCTGCAGCCGATCGCCACCGCGCTGTTCGCCGATTCGCCGTTCACCGAGGGCAGGCCCAACGGATTCCTGTCGTTCCGCTCGCAGGTGTGGACCGACACCGACCCCGACCGCACCGGCATGCTCGACTTCGTGTTCGAAGACGGCTTCGGCTACGAACGCTACGTCGACTACATCCTCGGCGTGCCGATGTATTTCAGCTACCGCGACGGACGCTATCTCGATCTGGCCGGCCAGAGCTTCCGCGATTTCATGGCCGGCAAGCTGCCCGCGCTGCCGGGCGTGCTGCCGACCCTGCGCGATTTCGCCGATCATCTGACCACCGCGTTCCCCGAGGTGCGGTTGAAGAAATATCTGGAGATGCGCGGTGCCGACGGCGGCCCGTGGAATCGCCTGTGCGCGCTGCCGGCATTCTGGGTCGGGCTGCTGTACGACGACGCCGCGCTGGACGCAGCCTGGGATCTGGTGCGTGATTTCTCGCTGACCGAACGTCATGCGCTGCGCGACGGCGTGCCGCGCCATGCGCTGAAGCTGCCGTTCCGCGGCGCAACGGTGCGCGAGCTGGCGATCGAAGCGCTGAAAATCGCCGCCGCAGGACTCAAGCGGCGTGCGGTGTTGAATGCGCACGGCGCCGACGAGAGCATCTTCCTCGAGCCGCTGTTCGAGTTCGCGCTGGCCAACCAGACGCCCGCCGAACGCAAGCTGGACCTGTTCCACGGCGCCTGGAACGGCAGCGTCGATCCGGTGTTTCGCGAGTTCGCCTACTGATACCCGGTCGCGATCAAGACGCGAACATCGCGCAGCCCGATGCTGCGCAGCGGAATCCGGGCGGCCCATCGTATCGATTGAACCAACCTGGCATGAGCGCCCGCCCGGAAACATCGGGCCGGCATGCCGCCGGCCCGAGGACGGTTCGTCGCTGCGTGTCCGGTTACTGCAATCCGCGATCCTTGAGCATCGGGCCGATGCTGGGGTCGCGGCCGAGAAACGCGCGGTACAGCGTCGCCAGGTCCTCACTGTTGCCGCGCGACAGGATCATGTCGCGGAAGCGCTGGCCATTGGCGCGGTTCAGGCCGCCGTGCGCCTCGAACCACGCGAACGCGTCGTCGTCGAGCATCTCGCTCCACTGATAGGCGTAATAGCCGGCGGCGTAGCCGTTGCCCCAGATATGCATGAAGTAGCTGGAGCGGTAGCGCGGCGGCACCTGCGGCAGATCGACATGGGTCTTTCGCAACGCTGCGGTCTCGAAACGGTCGACATCCTGCAGCGGCGCATCCGCGGGCAGTGTGTGCCACTGCATGTCCAGCTCGGCGGCCGCCAGCGCCTCGGTCAGCGCGTAGCCCTGATTGAAGCCCGCGGCCTTGCGAATCTTGGCCACCAGCGCAGCCGGCATCGGCTGGCCGGTCCGGGCGTCGATCGCGTAGTGCGCCAGCACCGCGGGATCGAGCGCCCAGTGCTCGTTGAACTGCGACGGGAACTCGACGAAATCGCGTGCCACATTGGTCCCGGAGAGACTCGGGTATTCCTGGTCGGCGAACAGGCCGTGCAGGGCGTGGCCGAACTCATGGAACATGGTGGTGACGTCGCTGAAACTGAGCAGCGCGGGCTGGCCGGGCGCCGGCTTGGTGAAGTTGGCGACGTTGTAAACCACCGGCAGCGTGCCCAGCAGTTTCGACTGGCCGACGAGGTTGTCCATCCAGGCGCCGCCGGACTTGTTGTCGCGCTTGAAGTAATCAAAGTAGATCAGCCCCAGCGGCGCGCCGCCGTGATCGAACACCTCGAACACGCGCACGTCCGGCTGATAGACCGGCAGGTCGTGGCGTTCCTTGAAGGTGATGCCGTAGAGCTGGTTGGCGGTATAGAACACGCCGTCCTTGAGCACGCGGTCCAGCTCGAAGTAGGGCCGGATCTGCGACTCGTCGAGATCGTATCGGGCCTTGCGCACCTGCTCGGCGTAGTAGTCCCAGTCCCATGGCGCCAGCTTGAAGCCGCCGTGCCGGCGATCGATCACGGCCTGGATCGCGGCGGCCTCGGCACGTGCCTTGGCGGTCGCCGGCGGCACCAGCTGGGCGAGGAAGCGGTCGACCGCGGCCGGCGTCTTCGCCATCTGGTCCTCGAGCTTCCAGGCAGCGTAGTCGGGGAAGCCCAGCAGCCCGGCCTTTTCGGCGCGCACCTGCGCCAGTCGGGCGATGGTGGCGCGGGTATCGTTGGCGTCGCCGTGCTCGGTGCGCGTCCACGAAGCCTCGAACAGATGCTGCCGCGTCGCACGATCG
>JAJYDI010000083.1 GCA_021777635.1 Pseudomonadota bacterium | reverse complement strand
GCCCTCGCCCTCGCCCTCGCCCTCGCCCTCGACTGCCTGCTGCATAATGGCGCGCGCTGATTCCCAGGGGGCGGGCCGTTGCGCACCATCGCAGTCCAGTCGACCGCGTGCAGGGAATGGGTTTGACCTGCCTGCCGATTTTCGGACCAGCTGGGAGTCGGGGAAACGGCTCCCGCCCGTGAAGCGAGGAGTCCATGAGGAAGGCGCGGCATCAGCGCCACCAATTTACCGAGATCACTTCATGACCCCCTGTTTCGAGCGACCCATTTGCCATCGGATCCACCGTCTTCGCGGCGCGATCAGACCCGGCACTTTTGCAATCTTGTGCGTTACGCTTTCTTTTGCTTTGGCCCGAAACGCACTCGCCGATGAACACGGGTTCACTCGGACGGATCGGCGCGCTGCTTATTGTGAGGTCATTTTGCAGCACAGTGTCAGCAGGTCGCAGATAACCACTGATCCGGTGCCGACCATCTTGATGGACGATGGACCCTTAACTTCGATGGGCCGGGTGCTCTACACAGAGATCGGGTCTCTAAGCAAGGTGCGGCGTTACATGCTGCGTCGAGAGAGCCGCCTCGATCCATTGCTGATTCTCGTGGTTCAAGAGGCCGCCCATGATGATTTGGATGTGTTCCGCGACATCGAAAATGCTTGTGACCCCAATCCTTGCTTCAACGCAGCCGAAAGAAACATGGGCGCGATCGAGGAGTGCGCGAGAAAGGAATATTCGTGTTATCGCTCTCATTTACACCAAACACAAGCCATCGTAAAAAGGATCAAGGCATGTGACGACCCCACATGGCTGCATCCGCACACCCCGGGACCTTGAGTAGCCAAGTGCAGCCAGTTCCGATCCACGTCATTCTTGTTGGCGAGACCTCGAAACTGCAGGGGCACGATCAGCCTCATGAATACGCATGAGTGAGGATGCATTATCTGCCGCCGCGACGGTCGGCCTGAGCGAAGGCGAGGCGCAGGCCCGGCTCAAGCGCGAGGGCCATAACGAGCTGCCGCGCGCCGGACGGCGCACGTCTTTTCGTATCCTCCTCGAGGTCATGCGCGAGCCGATGCTGGCACTGCTGGCGGGCGGCGGCGCCGTCTATCTTCTCCTCGGCGATCTGCAGGAAGCTCTCATCCTGCTCGCCTTCGCGATGGCCTCGATCGTCATCACTGTCGTGCAGGAGACGCGCACCGAGCGCGTCCTCGAGGCGCTGCGCGATCTCACCAGCCCGCGCGCCCTCGTGATCCGCGACGGCCAACGCAAGCGCATCGCGGGGCGCGATGTCGTGCGTGGTGATCTCGTGGTGCTCTCCGAAGGCGACCGCATTCCCGCCGATGCCGTCCTGCTGCAGGCAAGCGACCTGCAGGCCGACGAATCGTTGTTGACGGGGGAATCCGTGCCGGTCCGTAAAGTCGCGCGCGCGGAGGCCCTGGCGGCGGCGCGGCCGGGGGGCGACGACCTGCCCTTCGTGTTCTCCGGCGCACTCGTGGTGCGCGGCGCCGGCCTTGCCGAAGTGACCGCCACCGGCGTGCGCAGCGAGATCGGCAAGATCGGGCAATCGCTGAGCACGCTGGAGACCGAGCCGCCGCGCCTGCGGGCGCAGACGCAAAAGCTCGTGCGGATGTTTGCACTGGCGGGCGGCGGCGTGAGCGTGCTGGCGGTTGTGCTTTACGGCCTCTTCCGGGGCGGCTGGCTCGACGCGGTGCTGGCTGGCATCGCGCTCGGCATGTCGATGCTGCCCGAGGAGTTTCCCGTGGTGCTGACCGTGTTCATGGCGATGGGTGCCTGGCGCATCTCGCGCGCCCGCGTGCTCACGCGCCGCGCGTCGGCCATCGAGGCGCTGGGCTCCGCGACAGTCCTGTGCACCGACAAGACCGGCACCCTCACGGTCAACCGCATGTCGATCGTCGCCTTGCGTCTGAAGGACGGCAGCGTGCATGCGGTCGGGGACGACGGCGCCTTGACGCCTGCCTTTGCCGAACTGCTGCGCACGGGGATTTTGGCGAGCGCGCCCGTGCCCTTCGATCCCATGGAAAAGGCTTTCCATGAACAGGGGACGCGGTCGGGCGTCATGACGGAGGATGGCGGCACACTCGTGCGCGCCTACGGTCTGCGCCCGGAATTGCTGGCCGTCACGCATGTGTGGCGGGATGGCGATCGTTTCTTGATCGCGTCCAAGGGCGCGCCCGAGGCGATTGCAGGCCTGTGCGGTGCGGATGCGGAAGCATTGGCGGCAATCAAGACCGCGGTGAACGAGATGGCCGCTGAAGGCCTGCGCGTTCTCGGCATGGCACGGGCGCGCCTTGAAGGCGAGACCTTGCCGGACGACCCGCGCGCGTTCGCATTTGAATATCTGGGATTGGTCGGGCTCGCCGACCCGCTGCGCGAGAGCGTGCCGGCCGCCGTCGCCGAGTGCCGGTCGGCGGGCATTCGGATTGTCATGATTACCGGGGACTATCCGGCCACCGCGCGGGCCATCGCCAAGCAGGCCGGGATTGAATCGCGGCAGCTCATGACGGGCGAGGAATTGAACAAATGCACGGACGATGATCTTGCGCGCCGGGTGCGGGATGTGACGGTGTTCGCCGCATCATGCCCGAGCAAAAGCTGCGCATCGTCAATGCCCTCAAAGCCTGCGGCGAAATCGTTGCCATGACCGGCGACGGCGTCAACGATGCGCCCTCCCTCAAGGCGGCCCATATCGGGATCGCAATGGGTGGACGCGGGACCGACGTGGCCCGCGAGGCTTCGTCGATTGTTCTGCTGGACGATGATTTTGGCTCGATCGTCAAGGCCATCCGGCTTGGACGGCGCATCGACGACAATCTGCGCAAGGCGATGCAGTTCATATTCGCGGTGCATGTGCCGATCGCGGGGCTCGCGCTGCTGCCGCTCGTCTTCGGCCTACCGATCATTTTCGGCCCGATCCACATCGCTTTTCTGGAAATGGTGATCGATCCGGTCTGCACGCTCGTCTTCGAAGCCGAGATCGAGGAAGACGACATCATGCGGCGTCCGCCGCGCGCGCCGGACGAGCCGATGTTCTCGGGGCGCCTGATCGGGTGGAGCGTGCTGCAGGGCGTGTTCGCGTTCGTATTGGTAGCGGCCATCTATGTGATCGCCGGGCACCGGGGCATGCCGGAGGATGCAATCCGCGCGTTGGCGTTCTTCTCGCTGGTGACGGCAATCGTGGCGCTGATTTTCGTCAACCGGAGCTTCAGCACCTCCTTCGTTGCAGCCCTTGCCCGGCCGAACACCGCGCTCAAATACGTCCTCTCCGGCGTCGTCGGCATTCTGGCGCTGACGCTGGCATGGCCGGCGGCCGCTCATCTGTTCCGTTTCGGACCGCTTCATGCGGACGACCTCGCCCTCGCGCTGGGCGCAGGCGCGATGGTCCTGATTGTTCTTGAATCGTTCAAGCCGAGCTCGGCGGCGGGGACAAGGAGCCAGAGTCGAAGATGATCGGCTCCGACTGTGGCGATCCACTGAAATGCCTCTACTATTTGCGCCTTGCGGGCTTTCCGGCGCTGGTTGCGATGGTTTGAATCCGGTGCCCGGTTTGACCCCGGCCGGCTCACCATCCGGCGATCGACCCGTCTGGCATGCGCGTGCGTGAAAGCAGAACCCGTCCGGAACGGCGGCTCTTCATGTCGCGTGAACATGCCTGGTCCGCGACCGCATCCCTGCCCCGAAACCGTTGCAACACGAGATCTCGACATGACCACCAAAGCCTGCGGCGCCCGCGCTGCCGACCAGCCTCTCGAACCGATGAACATCCAGCGCCGCACGCCGGGCCCACATGATGTCCAGATCGAGATCGCCTATTGCGGCGTCTGCCATTCCGATCTGCACACGGTGCGTTCCGAATGGGGCGGCACCCTGTATCCCTGCGTACCTGGGCACGAGATCGTCGGCCATGTCAGCGCTGCCGGCAGCGAAGTCAGCGGCTTCAAGGTCGGCGATACCGTCGGCGTCGGATGCCTGGTCGGCAGTTGCCAACACTGCCCTGCGTGCGACGAAGGCCTGGAGCAGTACTGCGAGAACGGATTCGTGGGCACCTACAACGGCCCCACGAGCGATGCGCCCGGCCATACCCTGGGCGGGTACTCGCAGCGGATCGTGGTGGACGAGACATTCGTGCTGAGGATCCGCCATCCGGAAAACCAACTTGCAGCCGTGGCCCCGCTGCTGTGCGCCGGCATCACCACCTATTCACCCCTGCGCCACTGGCGCATCGGCCCCGGCAAGAAAGTGGGCATCGTCGGCATCGGCGGGCTCGGCCACATGGGCGTCAAGCTGGCACACGCCCTGGGTGCCCATGTGGTGGCCTTCACGACCGCCGAGGGCAAGCGGCAGGCTGCGCTGGATCTCGGTGCCGACCAGGTGGTGATCTCGCGTCATGACCACGAAATGAAGGCGCATGCCGGCACCTTCGACCTCATCCTCGATACCGTCGCCGCCAGTCATTCGCTGGATACCTACTCGAGCCTGCTCAAGCGCGACGGCACCCTGGTTCTGGTGGGCGTGCCGGAGCATTCGCATCCTTCGCCGAACGTCGGCAACCTGATCTTCAAGCGTCGCTCGATCGCCGGCTCGCTGATCGGCGGCATCGCCGAGACCCAGGAGATGCTGGATTTCTGCGCGCAGCGAGGCATCGTCGCCGACATCGAGATGATCCGCGCCCAGGACATCGATGCCGCCTACGAGCGCATGGTCAAGAGCGATGTGAAGTACCGCTTCGTCATCGATTGCTCGACGCTCTAGGGAACCTCCGGCAAGTCCGTCCCGGACTTGCCGGGAGGCACCGAGTCCGGTGCAGCTCCGGGCTCGGCCACGCCGCGGCAGGCACTCGCGCGCTCGTTGCGCGGCAAGCCCTCCATGGATTGGCAAGGCCTGACCCTGTTCAGGCCTTGCCTGGGGAGGACAGCTTGGACCCTGGCGCGGTGCAATCGCCCGCTCAGCCCTTGCCGCGCGCCAGCAGCGCCTTGAGATCGGCGAACGGCTTGCCCGTCGCCGCGGCGACCTCGCCGGCGCCGCCCAGGCTGCCCGCGGCATGATCGATCAACCGCGAGTGTTCGTTGTCGTGGCAGTACACGCACAGCAGCTCCCAGTTGCTGCCGTCGGCCGGGTTGTCGTCGTGATTGTGGTTGCGGTGGTGCACGGTGAGTTCCTGCAGGTTGGCGCGGGTGAACTCGCGCGCGCAGCGTCCGCAGACCCACGGGTACAGCTTCAGCGCCCGCTCGCGGTAGCCGTTGTTGCGCTGTTCGGCCGCGCGCCGCGCCTCGGCGACGACGCGGTCGAGGCGGGCACTGTCCGGCGGGGCTTTCGGCTGCGACATGGCGACGATCCGGGAGTAACCGGCGCCTAACGTAGCGCATCGCCCGGCCACCGCGCAGCGCTGCGATCAGGGACAATCGCGGCCTGCGCCCGATCGCTGGCGCAGAGTCCATTCCAGCGCCCTGATCGGCGCGAGTGACCCGATGAGTGCAACCCCGCCAGCGCCGCCCGACGCCGAACGCCTGCTGCAGCACGTCTGGGGCTATCCGGCGTTTCGCGGCCTGCAGCGCGAGGCCATCGACCACGTCAGCGCCGGCGGCGACGCCCTGGTGCTGATGCCGACCGGCGGCGGCAAGTCGCTGTGCTTCCAGATCCCGGCGCTGCTGCGCGCGGGCGTGGGCATCGTCGTCTCGCCGCTGATCGCGCTGATGCAGGACCAGGTCGCCGCGCTGCGCGAGCTGGGCCTGCGCGCGGCGTTTCTCAATTCCACCCTCGACGCCGAAGCGGCGCGCACGGTGCAGGAGCAGGCGCGGCGCGGCGAACTGGACCTGCTGTACATGGCGCCCGAGCGGCTGCTGAGCGAATCCGGCCAGCGCCTGCTGGAGGAGTGCCGCATTGCGCTGTTCGCCATCGACGAGGCGCACTGCGTGTCGCAGTGGGGACACGACTTCCGCCCGGAATACGGCCAGCTGGCGATCCTGCGCGAGCGCTGGCCCGAGGTGCCACGCGTCGCGCTGACCGCCACCGCCGACGTGCCGACGCGGCGGGAGATCGCCGAACGCCTGCTGCTCGACGGTCGCGCCTTCATCGCCAGCTTCGACCGCCCCAACATCCGCTACCGCGTGGTGGAAAAGCGCGACGGCCGCGCGCAACTGTTGCAGTTCATCCGCGGCGAGCATGCGGGCGACTGCGGCGTGGTCTATTGCCTGTCGCGCAACACCGTGGAGGACGTGGCCGCGATGCTCGCCGGCCACGGCATCCGCGCCCTGCCCTACCACGCCGGGCTGCCGGCCGCGACGCGCAGCACGCACCTGCGCCGCTTTCTGGACGAGGACGGCATCGTGATGGTGGCGACCATCGCCTTCGGCATGGGCATCGACAAGCCGGATGTGCGCTTCGTCGCGCATCTGGACATGCCCCGGTCCATCGAGGGCTATTTCCAGGAGACCGGACGCGCCGGACGCGATGGCCTGCCCGCGCAGGCGTGGATGGCCTATGGCCTGAGCGATGTGGTGCAACAGCGCCGGCTGATCGAGTTGTCCGAGGCCGACGACGCCTACAAGCGCCTGTCCGGCGCCAAGCTCGATGCCATGCTGGCGCTGGCCGAAGCCGCCGACTGCCGCCGCGTGCGCCTGCTGGCCTATTTCGATGAAGCCGGCACGGCGTGCGGCAATTGCGACAACTGCCTCGAGCCGCCGGAACTGATCGACGCCACCGAGTCGGCGCAAAAGCTGCTGTCGACCATCTACCGCTGCCACCAGACCAGCCATACCCGCTTCGCCGCCACCCACATCATCGACGTGCTGCGCGGCAAGCGCAGCGAAAAGGTCGATCGCCATGGCCACCACGCCGTGTCCACCTTCGGCATCGGCGCCGACCTGGGCGAGCAGGACTGGCGCCTGCTGCTGCGCCAGCTCGTCGCGCAGCATCTGGTCGAGGTGGATGCCGCGCACTTCAACGTGCTGCAGCTCGGCGAGGCCAGTCGCGAGGTACTGCGCGGACAGCGCCGGGTCCAGCTCAAGCGCCGCGAGCCCGGCGCCGAGCGCAAGCGCCGCGGCACGCGGGGTGCCGCTGGCGCGAGTGGAAAATCGGCGACCGCGCGCGCGGCGCTGCCGGCCCTGTCCGCCGCGGATGCCGCGCTGTTCGAGCGCCTGCGCACCTGGCGTGCGGCCACCGCCCGGGAACACGGC
Organism: Pseudomonadota bacterium; assembly: GCA_021777635.1. The sequence continues at coordinate 1,850 of JAJYDI010000083.1, read as the reverse complement.
GTACCCGCCTACGTCGTGTTCCCCGACGCCACGCTGCAGGCCATCGCGGTCGCCCGCCCGAACAGCCTCGACGCATTGCGCGGCATTTCCGGCGTCGGCGACACCAAGCGCGACCGCTACGGTGCGGCGCTGCTAGCGTGCATCGCCGACGATTGAGCCGGCCACGTCGGCCTGCTCGTGCCGCGCCGCGGTCAGTCCCCGGATGCGACCGGCCTTGCCGGCAAACCCGGGCCCATGGCGGGGCATCGCCCGAAGCCGCTTGTCACGCGCGCGGACGGCACCGGCGACTCACCTTCCATGCCGATCCGCCGCTCTCAGACCGCCAGCAGCGCCAGCGCCAGAAAGCCGCAGCCGACCGCGCCCAGTGCCATCGAACCGATCCAGACCAGCCGCTTGCGGGTCAGCGCGGCGATGGCGCCCAGCGCGATCGCCACCTGGAACAGCGCCACCGATTGCGCATACAGGTGGTGACGATGCAACAGCTGATCGGCTTCGGCCGAGCGCTGGCTGCGCTCGGTTTCCAGCGATCCGGCCTTCATCAAGCTCCGCACGCGCAACGCCGAGCTCGACCTCAACGGCATTCCGGGCGAGCTCGGGGCGGACGGATACGCCTTCCCGCTGATGGTGCGCGGCAGCCTGCTCGGCGCGCTCGTGGTCGGGCAGCGCCCCGGCGAGCACTATGTCGCGGACGAGCGCGAGCTGCTGTTCCATGTTGCCCACGAGGTCGGTGCCGCGCTGTTTGCACTGCGCGCGCGCGAAAGCCAAGCCTTCGTGCGCGCGGTGGCGCAGGGCGCCCTCAATCCCGAAGAAGCGCGCAAGCAGGCGATCCGGCTCGAAACGGCATGGGTGATGGCCTGAGGGCGCCACGCGCATTCATGGTTGCTTGCCGCGCGCGTAGAAAGCCAGCCCGGTGCCGATGAACAGGACGCAGCCACCGACGACCTTGAGGAAGAACAGCACGGCGCTGCTGCCGTTTTCCGGCGGCAGCATCGAGGTGACGATGGCCAGCAGCGTGGTGGCGAAACCGAGTCCGCAGGTCAGCCAGCAGCCGATGGCTCCGCCCGGAATCGCCGTGGTCGCGTGGTCGGAGCCCACGCCGCGCCAGCGCAGCACCGGCAGCGCGGCGAAGATATACAGCAGCGGGATGAAGGTCAGGATCAGCGTCATGTCGATCAGCATCCGATACGACTCGTGGATCGTGCTGCCGGACAGCGCGGCGATCAGGATGATGGTCACGATCACGCCCTGGGTCAGCAGCGCGACATGCGGTGTGGCGTATTTAGGATGCAGCGCGGCGAGCGGTTTCGGCAGATAGCGATCGACCCCCACGACGAACGGCAGGCGCGCGGTGCCGGTGATCCACGCGCCGAGGCCGCCGAGCAGCGACAGCGTGAGCAGCGCCGCGCCGAATGCGCCGAACAGTGGGAATCCGAGCCGGTCGCCGACGCTCGCCAGCGCCTGCGGAATGCCGCTGACGAGGTCGATCTGCCGAGCCGGCAACGCGATCAGCAAGGCCGCGGTGCCGGCGATGTAGATGGTCGCGATCGCGATGCCCGCGATCAGGATGGCGCGCGGAATCGTCCGGCGCGGTTCGCGGATCTCGCCGCCGAGGATCGGCCCCAGCTCCAGGCCGTCAAAGGCCAGGGCGATCGTCGCCAGCGTGGCCAGCGTCGTCAGCGATGCGAGATTCGGCATCAGGTTCGTTGCCGTGATCCGTGTCGCTGCGCCGAACCGGTACCAGGCCCACGCACCGCACAGGATCACCAGGCCGGCGATCAGCCAGGTGGCGAGACCACCGATGTTCTGTAGCCACTTCGCCCGCTGCAGCCCGAAAATGTTGAGCACGGTCG
>JAJYDI010000082.1 GCA_021777635.1 Pseudomonadota bacterium | reverse complement strand
CGATCGAGGATCTGCTCGGCCGCGACGCGGTGCAGCTCGACTGGGCGGCGATCCGCGCGGGGATCGCCGGACGCAGCGTGCTGATCACCGGTGGCGGCGGTTCGATCGGCTCCGAACTGTGCCGACAGGTGGCTCACCTCGGCGCCGCGGCGCTGACCATCCTGGATACCTGTGAGTACAATCTCTACCGCATCGCTCACGAGATCGGCGCCAGCGATCCCGCCCTGCGCTTGCGGCCGTTGCTGGGCGATTGCGGTGATGCCGTCGCGGTCGAGCGCGCCTTCGTGCTGGCGCGCCCCGACGTGGTCTTCCATGCCGCTGCCTACAAGCACGTGCCGCTGCTGGAAGAGCAGCTGCGCGAGGCCGTGCGCAACAATGTACTGGCTACCGAAACCGTGGCCGCTGCCGCCGATCGCCATCGCTGTGTCGGGCTGGTGCTGATCTCCACCGACAAGGCGGTCAATCCGACCAGCGTGATGGGCGCGTGCAAGCGTCTTGCCGAGCAGGTGGTGCAGGCGCACGCGGCGCGCTCGGCCACGCGCTACATCACCGTGCGCTTCGGCAACGTGCTGGATTCGGCGGGCTCGGTGGTACCGCTGTTTCGCGAGCAGATCGCGCGCGGCGGGCCGCTGACTGTGACCCACCCCGAGGTCACGCGCTATTTCATGACCATCCGCGAGGCCTGTCAGCTGATTCTGCAGGCGGCGCTGCAGGGTCGCGGTGGCGAGATCTTCGCGCTCGACATGGGTGATCCGGTACGCATCCGTGATCTTGCCGAACAGATGATCCGTCTGGCGGGCAAGCAGCCGGGTCGCGACGTCGCCATCGTCTACACCGGCCTGCGACCCGGCGAGAAGCTGTTCGAGGAGCTGTTCCATCCGCAAGAGCAGTACGCGCCGACCGCGCACGCCAAATTGTTCCTGGCGCAACCGCGCGCGCTGGAGCCGCAGCAAGTCGACGCCGCGCTGCGCGAAGCGCGCGCCGCGGTGGATGTCTTCGACGAGGAGGCCCTGCGGCGGATGCTGGGGCGCCTGCTGCCGGCGTTCCAGCCCGGGCCTGCCGACGCGCCGCCCTCCCCGTTGCCAGCAACGATCCTGCAAGGAGATTCAGCATGAGCCGCCCCCTGCGCAAGGTGGTGTTCCCGGTCGCCGGACTCGGCACGCGCTTCCTGCCGGCGACCAAGGTGATCGCCAAGGAAATGCTGCCGGTACTCGACCGGCCGCTGATCCAGTATGCCGTCGACGAGGCGGTGGAGGCCGGTGCCGATACCCTGGTGTTCGTCACCAACCGCTACAAGCACGCCATCGCCGATTATTTCGACAAGGCCTATGAGCTGGAAACCAAGCTGGCCGAAGCCGGCAAGGTCGATCTGCTCGAGATTGTGCGCAGCGTGTTGCCCGGGCACGTACGCTGCGTCTTCGTTACCCAGCCCGAGGCACTGGGGCTTGGCCATGCCGTGCTCTGCGCGCGTGCCGTCGTCGGCGACGAGCCGTTCGGCGTGATCCTGCCCGATGACCTGATCCGCGCCCGCGGTGCCGGTGTGATGCGGCAGATGGCGGAGATGGCGGCCACCCACGGCAGCGGCGTGGTCGCTGTCGAGGAGGTGCCCGCGGACCAGACGCATCGTTACGGCATTGTCGCCGTCGATCCGGTCGGCGGGCGCGCCGGGCGCATTCGTCACCTGGTCGAGAAGCCGAAGCCCGCGGCCGCACCGTCCAGGCTTGCCATCGTCGGCCGCTATCTGCTGCCGCCGCGCATCTTCGATCTGCTCGAAGCCACGCGACCGGGCCTGGGCGGCGAGATCCAGCTGACCGATGCGCTCGAGTCCCTGGCCCAAGAGCAGGAACTGCTCGCCTATCGCTTCGCCGGCGAGCGCTTCGATTGCGGCAACAAGCTGGGCCTGGTGCGCGCGACGCTGCATCTGGCGATGGATGATCCGCAGCTGGCGGCCGCAGTGCGCGAGTTCGTCGCGGCGCATGGCTGACCTGCGCCCCACCGCCGCTGACAGCATCTACGCCGCGCAAGCGCCGCTCAGCTATGGCTATCCCAGCCTCGGTGGCCACATCGAGGCCGAGGTGGCGATCGTCGGCGGCGGCTATGCCGGGCTGGCCACCGCGCTGGGCCTGGCTGAACGCGGGGTCAAGGGCGTGGTGCTGCTGGAAGCCGAGCGCGTCGGTTTTGGCGCCTCCGGCCGCAACGGCGGTTTCGTGTTCGGCGGCTATTCGCTGGGCGGCGAGGAGCTGGTGCGGCGTCTGGGCCGGGAACGTGCGCGGGCGCTGTATCTGGCCACCCAGCATGCGGTCCGGCTGATTCGTGCGCGGATCCAGCGCTATACGATCGCCTGCGCGGCCAACGACGCCGGTGTTCTGTGTGCCAACTGGTTCCGCGATCCCGAGGTGCTGCGTCGCCGTCAGCGCCAGCTGGCCGAGGATTTCGGTATCGAGTGGGAGTGGGTCGAGCCCGATGCGTTGCGCGAGATCGTGCGCAGTGACCGCTACCACGGAGCGCTGTACGAGCGCGACGCGCTGCATCTGGACCCGCTGGCCTTTGCGCGCGGGCTGGCGCAGGCGGCGACCGCGCAGGGCGTGACGCTGCGCGAGGCCTCGCGGGTGCTGCGTCTGGAGCGCAGCGGCGGCGGTTTTCATCTGCACACCGGTGGTGGGCGCGTCGCTGCGCCCCAGGTGGTGCTGGCCACCGGCGGCTACCTGGCTGGTCTCGATCCGCAGGCCGATCGCGCGGTCTTGCCGATTGCCACCTACGTCATGGCGACCGAACCGCTGGGCGGGCGGCTGGCCGATTGCGTACGCAGTGCGGCGGCCGTTTACGACACCCGCTTCGCCTTCGATTACTGGCGCCCACTGGCCGACACGCGCCTGCTGTGGGGTGGTCGCATCTCGGTTCGCGACCGCCGGCCCGAGGACGTGCGGCGGCTGCTTTACCACGACATGCTGAAGGTGTTTCCGCAGCTCGAGGGCAGTCGCGTCGAATACGGGTGGTCCGGCCTGATGAGTTACGCCCGCCACCAGATGCCGCAGATCGGCGGTGACGGTCGCGGGCTGTGGTGGGCGCAGGCCTTCGGCGGCCATGGCCTGGCACCGACCACGCTGGCCGGCGAACTGCTGGCCGCGGCGATCAGCCGCGACGACGACGCCTGGCGCCTGTTCGAGCCGTTCGGCCTGACCTCGGTGCAGCGACCGCTGGGCTATCTGGCCGCCCAGGCACGCTACGCGTGGCTGCAGCATCTCGACGCGCGCAAGGAGCGCCGGGACGCCTGATCGCGGCTGCACGGTGGGGGCAGCCGAGGCGGCTGTCGTTCGACGCGCGGCGGCGTGTGCATCGCGATCCAGGTTCCGAGCGAGTCGCTGCAAGCGCATGACACGCGGGTGCTCGCGTTCGTGCCGCGATGTGCGCCATCATCAACGCCCGATGCCTTCGAATCTGCCCGCACAGACCGCACCCCTGGGCACCCTGCCGGGTGCTTCCGTACCCGCCGAGTGGGTGCGTGCGCTGACTGCGCCGCTGCATCGTCGCCGCTGGTGGTGCTGGGGCTTCGCCGTCCTGCTGCTGGGTTTCGGCGTGATCAAGCTCTGGCACGGCAGCTGGCTGAATGCGCTGGTCGCGCTCAGCGGGACGCTGTCGGCGTGGTTCCTGTTTCGCGCAGCTTCGGTGCTCAGCGTGGCGCACGCCAGTCTGCGGCCCGAGGATGCCCGGGCCGGGTTTGCCGCGCTGGCGCGCTACTTCCTGCTGTCGGCGCTGACCAGCGCACTGGGACTGCTGCTGTTGATCGGCGCCATCGTCGAGGCCCTTGCGCAGGTGGCCCATGGCCTCTGAAGCCGCGCCGGCCGCGGCTGCAGCGCCCACGCCGCGGACTGCAGGCGAGGTCGCCCTGTTCGCTGCCACCATCGCACCGCTGGCGCGCGCCACCTTCTGGATACGCGCCTGCGGCGTGTTCAACGGTGTGCTGGCGGTCTTGCTGACGCTGACCGTCATCGGCCTGCCGTTCGGCGCCGCGCTGGCCTGGGTGGCCTTCCTCGAATTCCGCGCCGCATCGCGGCTCGACGCCGCACGCCTGCGGCCCGCGGCGCCCGACGGCATCGACCAGGCCGCCGCCGCGGTCAACGACATCGCCTTGCACTACATCGCGCAGGCGATAATCACCACGCTGATGATCGTGGCCTTGCTGGCCGCCCTTGCCCTGCTCGCCCCGCTGCTTGGCAAGACGCTGCCGGTCTGATCGTGGCGCCAGCTCGGGATGCCGGGGCCGCCACGGTCATGATGAACGCGATGGCATGGTTGCCCGCTCACACCGCCTCGAGCACCATCGCGTAGCCCATGCCGGTGCCGATGCACATGGTCACCATGCCGTACTTCTGCCTGCGCCGGCGCAGGCCGTGCACGACCGTCGCGGTCAGCTTGGCGCCGGTCGCACCCAGCGGATGACCCAGCGCGATCGCGCCGCCCAGCGGATTGACCCGCGCCGGATCGAGGCCGATATCGCGGATCACGGCCAGCGATTGCGCGGCGAAAGCCTCGTTGAGCTCGATCCAGTCCAGCTGGTCGCGACGGATGCCGGCGAGCTTGAGCGCGCGCGGGATCGCCTCCTTGGGGCCGATGCCCATGATCTCCGGCGGTACGCCGGCCACCGATGCGCCGACGAAGCGCGCCAGCGGCGTCAGGCCGTAGTCCTTGAGCGCCTGTGCGCTGGCCAGCAGCACCGCGCCGGCGCCGTCGGACATCTGCGAGCTGTTGCCGGCCGTCACGCTGCCACCGGCGCGGAACACCGTTTTCAGCTTCGACAGACCGTCGAGGCTGGTGTCCTTGCGCGGGCCCTCGTCGGTATCGATGCGGCGCCGGTCGGCCTTGATCGCATGCGTGGCCAGATCGGGGTAGTGATCGTCCAGCGTGTACGGCGCGATCTCCTCGGCGAACTCGCCCGCAGCGATCGCCGCCAGCGCGCGCTGGTGGCTCTGCAGGGCGAAGGCGTCCTGGTCCTCGCGGCTGACCTTCCAGCGCTCGGCGACTTTCTCGGCGGTGATGCCCATGCCGTAGGCGATGGCGATGTGCTCGTTGTCGAACACGGCCGGGTTGATCGCCGGGCGATGCCCCATCATCGGCACCATGCTCATGCTCTCGGTGCCGCAGGCCAGCATCAGGTCGGCCTCGCCGAGGCGGATGCGGTCGGCGGCCATCGCCACCGCCTGCGCGCCCGACGAGCAGAAGCGGTTGACGGTCACGCCCGGGACCGTGTCCGGCAGGCCGGCCAGCAGCAGGCCGATGCGGGCGACGTTCATGCCCTGCTCGGCCTCGGGCATGGCGCAACCGACGATCACGTCGCCGATACGCTGCGGATCGACACTCGGCGCCTTGGCCAGCGCGGCGCGGATCACGTGCGCCAGCAGATCGTCAGGCCGGGTGTTGCGGAACACGCCGCGCGGCGCCTTGCCGATCGGCGTGCGGATAGCGGCGACGATGTAGGCGTCCTGGATTTGCTTGGTCATGCTTGATCTCCAGAGCATTGAGTCCGCGAAGGACGCGAAGACCGCGAAGGCTTTATCGATGATGGATCTTGTGCGGTCGCGCGCGTCGTGGAGCGGTGGGCTTAGATTTCGATGGCTGGGACGTGCGGGTTTGCGAAGGGTGCCAAGGTCGTGAAAAAAGCATCAAGTCCTGAAATTTCGCGCCCTCTGCGGTCTTCGCGGACAACCGCATTCATGGGTCCGCAAAGAACGCCAAGAACGCGCAGATGTCGGTCGGATGAAGATCCATCGCGCGCATTGCGGTCTTCGCGGACACTGGCTCTCAGTTCCTCAGCGGCTTGCCGGTGGTCAGGGTGTGCTGGATGCGCGCCTGGGTCTTGGGCATCTGCGCCAATTCGACGAAGTGCTTGCGCTCGAGACGCAGCAGCCAGTCCTCGTCGACGGCCGCGCCACGTTCGATCGCACCGCCGCAGAGGGTGTCGGCGATGCGCGCGGCGATCTCGTAATCGTGCTCGGAGATGAAGCGGCCCTCGAGCATGTTGACCAGCAGCATCTTCAGGCTGGCGGTGCCGACTTCACCGGCGACCGGAATCGCGCGTGCCGGCAGCGGCGGGCGCCAGCCGGACTCAGCCAGCGCGGCGGCGACGCTCTTTGCCACATACAGCTGCTCGAACGCGTTGAACACCACCACGTCGCTGTCGCGCAGCAGGCCCATCTGCTTGGCTTCCAGCGCGGAGCCCGAGACCTTGGCCATGGCCACGGTCTCGAAGATGCGTTTGACGCCTTCGAAGGGATCGCTCGCCAGCCCGCAGCGCGCGGCGATCTCCTTCAGGCCGCCGCCCGCCGGCAGCAGGCCCACACCGGCCTCGACCAGGCCGATGTAGCTCTCCAGCGCCGCGACCGTGCGTGCCGAGTGCATCTGGAATTCGCAACCGCCGCCCAGCGCCATGCCGCGCACCGCAGCCACCACCGGCACCAGCGCATACTTGATGCGCATGCTGGTGGCCTGGAAGTTGGCGATCATCGACTCGAAGTCGGCGATCCTGCCGGCCTGCAGCAGGCCCATCGCACCCTTGAGATCGGCGCCGGCCGAGAACGGCTCGCCGGATTGCCAGATCACCAGCGCCTTGAACTGGCGTTCGGACTCCTCGATCGCGCGCTGCAAGCCGTCGAGCACCGCATCGTTGACGGTATTCATCTTGGTCTTGAACGAGACGATGCCGATCTCGTCGCCCAGATGCCACAGGCGCACCCCGTCGTTCTCGAACGCGGTGGTACCGCGATCGAAGCGTTCGCCCAGCAGCGGGTCGGGGAACAGCTGGCGCTCGTAGACCGGATGCGCGGAGCGCGGCAGCGGCTTGCCCGCCTTCGGCGCAAACGAGCCGTCGGGACCATGCACTCCGCTGCGTCCGTCGGTCACCCACGCCGGCAGCGGCGCGGTGCTCATGGCCTTGCCGGCCCGGATGTCCTCGCCGATCCAGCCGGCGACCTGCTGCCAGCCGGCGGCCTGCCAGGTCTCGAACGGACCCAGTTTCCAGCCGTAGCCCCAGCGGATGGCGAAATCGACGTCGCGGCAGGTCTCGGCGATGTCGGCGACGTGATAGGCGGTGTAATGGAACAGGTCGCGGAAAGTCGCCCACAGGAACTGCGCCTGCGGTTCGGCGCTGGCGCGCAACTTTGCAAACTTCTCCGCAGGATCCTTGATGGCGAGCATCGCGGCAACGGTGTCGGCAATCTGTTGCGCGGAGGCGCGATAATCCTGCGCCTTGACGTCGAGCACCCCGATGTCCTTGCCGACCTTGCGATAGAAACCGGCGCCGGCCTTCTGGCCCAGCGCGCCCTTGGCGATCAGCGCGGATAGCCATTCCGGCGCCCTGAAGTGACGGTGCCAGGGATCCTCCGGCAGGGTGTCGGCCATGGTCTTGATCACGTGCGCCATGGTGTCAAGGCCCACCACGTCGGCGGTGCGGTAGGTGGCACTCCTGGGGCGCCCGATCGCCGGGCCGGTCAGCGCATCGACGACGTCGAAGCCGAGACCGAACTGCTGGGTGTGGTGCATCGTCGCCAGCATCGAGAACACGCCGATGCGGTTGCCGATGAAATTGGGCGTGTCCTTGGCGCGCACCACGCCCTTGCCGAGCGTGGTGGTCAGGAAACCCTCGAGCGCGTCCAGGACTGCCGGATCGGTGGCGCGGTCGGGGATCATCTCGACCAGATGCATGTAGCGCGGGGGATTGAAGAAATGGATGCCGCAGAAGCGTGGGCGCAGTGCCGCAGGCAGCGCCTCGGCCATCGAGTTGATCGACAGTCCCGAGGTGTTGGACGCGACGATGACGCGCGGATTCAGATGTGGCGCGATCTTCGCGTAGAGGTCCAGTTTCCAGTCGAGGCGCTCGGCGATCGCCTCGATCACCAGGTCGCAGTCGGCGAGCAGCGCCAGATGCTCCTCGTAGTCGGCCGCCACGATCGCCTGCGCGCGCGCCTTGTCGGCCAGTGGCGCCGGTGACAGCTTGGCGAGGTTCAGGATCGACTTCGCCGCGATGCCGTTCTTCGGAGCCTCTCTGGCGGCGAGATCGAACAGCAGCGTCTCGACGTCGGCGTTGACGAGATGGGCGGCGATCTGCGCGCCCATCACGCCGGCGCCGAGCACGGCGGCCTTGCGGATGCGGAGAGGAGTGGGCTTCATGGAAACTCCGGGGTGGGGAAACGGGGGCGTGACTCCGGTCGCAACCGGGGCAGTGGCAATCGGCAATCAGGGCGCGCGCAGGCCGGCGGCGGCGAAACGCACCAGGTGCTCGGCGGCGCGCTCGCGATGGCTCTGCTCGCTGATGCCGCTCTTGCGCTTGATGACACCGAAATCGGCCATCGCGTACGTCAGCGCGCCGGCGACGATGTCCAGCCGCCAGTACAGCTCTTCCTTGTCGAGGTGCGGCAGCATGTGGTGGAACACCACCACGAACTCGCGCAGCACGTGGCCGTAGTTGTCGGAAAGGAAACGGCGCAGACGGTCGTCATGTTCGGCGTAGGCGCGCGCCAGCACGCGCATGAAGGCGCCGCCGCCGCTGCGATCCAGCGACAGCTGCAGTGCCGGCCGGATGAAGGCGTCGAGCGCGTCCTCGAGCGTGGCGTCCGCACGCTTCTCGACCTTGGACAGTGCGGCCTGGCGGCGCGCGTTGAGGTCGTCAAGGCGGCGGCGGAACACTTCCTCGATCAGGTTTTCCTTGGATCCGAAATGGTAGTTGACGGCGGCCAGATTGACGTTGGCGGCGGCGGTCACCTGGCGCAGCGAGGCGCCGGCAAAACCGTAGCGGGCAAACAGCACTTCCGCGGCACCGAGTATGCGTTGCTTGGTGGAGAACTGGGAGGCGTTCACGGCAGCCGGCGCTCGATCAAACGACCGTTTGAATGATACGGGCGCTTTGCGGCGCGGTCAAACCGTTTGCCGGACAGGAAAAAGGGCTTGCCGCGAGCCTCGAAAACGTCAACAATCCGTGATCTAAGCCCGCAATTTGACGCAAGTTTGCCCCATCATCGCCGGCACCTGACCGATTTCCCCCTCACCCTTTCCCGGA
>JAJYDI010000081.1 GCA_021777635.1 Pseudomonadota bacterium | reverse complement strand
GCGCTGATCAGCGCGTCGCGCGGCGCCGAGCGCAGGCCCTTGCCGACGCGGTCGGCAAACCGGCAGGCCAGCACACCGACCCAACTGGTGGTGATGCCGATCAGCGGACGCGCAATGCCGGCCAGCGTGTAGCCGCCGATCACCCAGCCGCGCATGCGGTGCATGCGATCGGCGAACACGCCGGCCGCCAGCTTGACCAGGCTGCTGACCGCCTCGGCGATGCCCTCGATCAGGCCCAGCGCGCGCGGGCCGGCCATCAGCACCGATACCAGGTACAAGGGCACCAGCGGATAGATCATGTCGCTGGCGGTGTCGTTGAACAGGCTGATCAGGCCCAGCAGCCAGACCGTGCGCGGCAGCAGCGCCAGCCGTCCCTTCATGGGTCGGCACCCTTGCGTGCGGCGCGACGGGCGGCGCGCAGCGCATCGAGCTTGTCCTTGATCTTGCCCTCGAGTCCGCGCGCGGTCGGCGCATAAAACTCGGTTCCGGCCAGCGTGTCCGGCAGGCACTGCTGATCCAGCGCCACGCCGCCTTCGAGATCGTGGTCGTACTGGTAGCCCTTGCTGTAGCCGAGTTCCTTCATCAGCCGGGTCGGCGCATTGCGCAGGTGCATCGGCACGTCCAGGGTCCCGGTGTCGCCGATCACGTGCCGCACATTGCCGAAGGCGCGGTAGACGGCGTTGCTCTTGGGCGCGATCGCGAGATAGCCGATCAATTCGGCCAGGCCCAATTCGCCTTCCGGGCTGCCGAGGCGCTCGTAGGTATCCCAGGCGTCCAGCGCCATGCGCCAGGCGCGTGGATCGGCCAGTCCGATGTCCTCGACCGCCATGCGCGCCATGCGCCGCGCCAGGTACAGCGGATCGCAGCCGCCGTCGAGCATGCGTGCCAGCCAGTACAGCGCAGCGTCGGGGTCGGAGCTGCGCACCGACTTGTGCAGCGCCGAGATCTGGTCGTAGAACTGCTCGCCGCGCTTGTCGAAGCGGCGCGTGCGATCGGCCAGCACCTGCGCCAGCGTCGCCTCGCCGATGCGCCCGTCCGCGGCCAGCTCGGCGGCGATCTCCAGCAGGGTCAGCGCGCGCCGCACATCGCCGTCGGCGGCCTTTGCGATCAGTGCCAGCGCATCGGCCTCGACGACCAGACCCTGCCCGCCCAGGCCGTGCACGGCGTCGGCCAGCGCGCGCTCCAGCGCGATCACGATGTCCTCGGCGCCGACGGCGTCCATCACATGCACGCGGCAGCGCGAGAGCAGCGCCGAGTTCAGCTCGAAGGACGGGTTCTCGGTGGTGGCGCCGATGAACACGATCACGCCCTTTTCGATATGCGGCAGGAAGGCGTCCTGCTGGGCCTTGTTGAAGCGGTGCACCTCGTCGACGAACAGCACGCTGCGCCGGCCCTGGGCAAAACGCGCCTCGGCTTCGGCCAGCGCGACGCGCACGTCCGGAAGTCCCGACAGCACCGCCGACAGCGCGAAGAACTCGGCATCGATGTAGTGCGCCACCAGCCGGGCCAGCGTGGTCTTGCCGCAACCCGGCGGCCCCCACAGCACCATCGAGTGCACGTGTCCCGATTCCAGCGCGCGCCGCAGCGGCGCGTCCGGCGCCAGCAGGCGCGGCTGGCCGACGATGGCATCGAGGCTGCGCGGACGCATGCGCTCGGCCAGCGGCTTCAGCGCCTCGGGCTCGGGCAGCAAGGATGCAGCGGGCAGCGGGCGGCGGGGCATCGGTCGATGATACCCGTGCGCGTCTCAGTTCTTGAGCGGATAGACCTCGGCCGCGGGCACGGCATCGCCGATCACGTCGGCGCCGGGCGGCGGCGTGAAGCGAAACTCGCCCGCCGGCAACGCGATATTGCGTCGCCAGCCGGAAAAGGCGATTTCGGTCCGGTTGTCCAGCTGGTCGGTGAATACCATGCGCGCCAGCCCCTGCGGGCCGAAGCCCAGTTCAGCGGCCTTGAAGTCCGGGTTTGCCGCCGTGGGGGTCAGCTTCAGCCAGGCCAGCCCGTCGCGCGTGCCCAGCTCGGTGACCTTGAATCGGCGGTCCAGCTCGCCGATGTCGGTGAGCACGGTCAGCGGGCTGTGCGCCTCGGCAGCGCCCTGCGCGTGCACGGTGACCTGCTGCAGCTCGGGGTCGTACAGCCAGACGCGCTTGCCGTCGGCGACGATCAGCTGCCGGTAGGGCGAGCTGACCTGCCAGCGGAACAGTCGCGGTGCCTGCAGCGCCAGCGTGCCCTGTGCGGTCTGGGCCTTGCGGCCGTTGGCGTCAACGGTGGTCTGCGTGAAGTCGCCGCTGATCGATTTCAGATCGTGTGCGAAGGCATCCAGCCGGGCGCGCGCACTGTCGTCCGCGTGCACGACCGGCGCCAGCAACAGGGCGGCAAGGAGCAGAAGAGCGACGCGCATGGCGAAACATCGAGGTGAGTACCGGGAGGCCGATTGTAGGGTCAACGCGGTGGCAGCGCGCTGAACCCGCGGCCGGCGGTTCAGGCGTTGGGTGGCGGCGGCGCCAGCACGCTGCGGTTGCCGTTGTGCTCCGGCCCGCTGACGATGCCCTGCTGCTCCATCAGCTCGATCAGGCGCGCGGCGCGGTTGTAGCCGATCTTCAGCCGCCGCTGCACACCCGAGATCGAGGCGCGCCGGCTTTCGGTGACGATGCGCACGGCCATGTCGTAGAGCGCATCGTCGCTGCCGCCGTCGCCCTCGGCGTCCTCGGGCAGCCCCGACTCGCCGATCACCTTGCCGTCACCCAGCGCCTGCACGTCCTCGAGCACGCCCTGGAGGTATTCGGGGCGACCCTGCGTGCGCAGCCAGTCGACCACGCGATGCACCTCGTGGTCATCGACGAAGGCGCCGTGCACGCGCTCCGGCGTCGCCGTGCCCGGCGGCAGATAGAGCATGTCGCCGTGACCGAGCAGGGTCTCCGCGCCGGACTGGTCGAGGATCGTGCGCGAGTCGATCTTGCTCGACACCTGAAAGGCGATACGGGTGGGAATATTGGCCTTGATCAGGCCGGTGATCACGTCCACCGAGGGCCGCTGCGTCGCCAGCACCAGGTGCACGCCGGCGGCGCGCGCCTTCTGCGCCAGTCGCGCGATGAGTTCCTCGACCTTCTTGCCGACGATCATCATCATGTCGGCGAACTCGTCGATGAACACGACGATGTGGTACAGCGGCTGCAGCGGCGGCGCCGGACCGGGCTGCGAGCCGTCGGGGCGGAACAGCGGGTCGAGCAACGGCTGGCGGGAGGCTTCGGCGTCGCGCACCTTCTTGTTGAATCCGGCGAGGTTGCGCACGCCGACCGCGGCCATCAGCCGATAGCGGCGCTCCATCTCGGCGACGCACCAGCGCAGCGCGTTGGCGGCCTCCTTCATGTCGGTGACCACCGGCGCCAGCAGGTGCGGGATGCCCTGGTAGACCGACAGCTCCAGCATCTTCGGGTCGATCATGATCATGCGCACATCGGCGGCGCGGGCCTTGTACAGCAGACTCAGCACCATCGCGTTGAGCGCCACCGACTTGCCCGAACCGGTGGTGCCGGCGACCAGCAGATGCGGCATCTTGGCCAGGTCGACCACGGTCGGCCGGCCACCGATGTCCTTGCCCAGCGCCAGCGCCAGCGGCGACTTCAGCGCGTCGTACTCCTTGGAGCGCAGGATCTCCGACAGATAGACGATCTCGCGGTACGCGTTGGGAATCTCGATGCCGATCACGCTCTTGCCCGGAATGACGTCGACCACGCGCACGCTGACCACCGACAGCCCGCGCGCGATGTCCTTGTCGAGGCTGGAGATCTGGCTGCCGCGCACGCCCGGCGCCGGCTCCAGCTCGAAACGGGTGACCACCGGGCCGGGATAGACGCCGACGTTGCTGGCCTCGATGCGGAAGTCCTTGAGCTTGAGCACCACCTGGCGCGACAGCGCCTCGAGCGCCTCGTCCGAATAGCCCTTGCGGATCTGCGGCTTGGGTTCGTCGAGCAGTGACAACGGTGGCAGGTCACCTTCGGCGGCGGCGCCGGCGAACAGCGGGATCTGGTTCTCGCGCGCCGCGCGTTCGCTCTTCTCGATCACCGGCGCGGGTGTTTCGATGCGCACCGGTTCGCGACGTGCCTGGCGCACGCTGTCGGCCTTGCGTACCTCGGTGCGCTCGGCGCGCGCGGCATGCGCGGCGAGCAGTTCGGGCGTGCGCTTCATGCGCGTCCGGGCCCACGCCGCGACGCGCATTGCCACGCGGCCGGTGAGATCCATCAGGGCGAACCAGGACAAGCCGGTGGCCAGCGTGATGCCGACCAGAAACACCGCCAGCAGCAGCAGGCTGGCGCCGAGGAACCCGAAGCCGCGCATCAGCAGCTCGCCGGATTGCTGGCCGAGGATGCCGCCCGGCCCGGCGGGCAGGCCGGGGGCGCTGCCCAAGTGCAGGAACGCCAGCGCGCTGCCGGCGACCAGAAAGGCGACAAACCCGAGCAGCCGCAAAGTCGGCTCCAGCGGCGAGCGCGGCGAGCCGCCACCGCGCAGCACGCGCCAGGCCAGCGCCGCCAGCAGCAGCGGAAACGCATAAGCCAGGCCGCCGCAGAAACCGAGCAGCAGATCGGCGATGAACGCGCCGATGTGGCCGCCGAAATTGTGCACCGGCAGTTCGGGGCCGGCGTGCGACCAGCCGGGATCCTGGGAGCTGTAGGAGGCGAGGCAGACGAACAGGTACAGCGCGACCGGCAGCAGCAGCAGCACGCCGGCCTCGCGCAGCAGGCGCTTCAGCTCGTCGCTGAGCCCCGCCGCGAAGGCCTTTCTGATCCCGCTGTCCGCTTTCGCCACCCGCGCGCCCGTCCCCAGCTTCGGCGCCGGGAGCTTACACCAGGCCCTTGAGCGCCGGATGCACGATCGCGCCGGCCTCGACGTTGATGCCGCGACGCAGCGGCTCGTGCTCGCGCCAGGACTTGCCGGCGGCCAGTCGCTGCACGTAGGGCAGGATCGCCGCCGAGATCGCCTGCGACGAGGTCTGCGGCACCGCGCCCGGCATGTTGGTCACCGCGAAGTGGGTGACACCGTCGACGATGTAGGTCGGATCGGCGTACGTGGTCGGCTTCGAGGTCTCGAAGCAGCCGCCCTGGTCGATCGAGATGTCGACCATCACGCTGCCCTTCTCCATCGACGTCACCATCGCGCGAGTGACCACGTGCGGCGCCTTGGCGCTGGGGATCAGCACCGCGCCGATCACCAGATCCGCGTCGCGCACCTCACGCGCCACGTATTCCTCGTAGGGATACAGCGCGGTGACGTTGCTGCCCAGCGCCATCATCTGCGCGAGACGATCCGGGCGCTTGTCGAACACCACCACGTTGGCGCCGCCGGCCGCGGCCAGCGCCGCGGAATTGCCGCCCGCCGCACCCGCGCCCAGTACCACCACCTTGCCGCGCTCGGTGGAAGGCAGGCCTCCCAGCAGCTTGCCCTTGCCGCCGGCCGGCTGGTGCAGCAGATGGGTGCCGATCTGCACCGCGATGCGGCCGGCGATGATCGACATCGGCGCCAGCAGCGGCAGGCCGCCATCGGCCTCCTCGACCGACTCGAAGGCGACGCCGGTCAGGCCGATCGCCAGCAGTCGCCGGGTCAGTTCAGGCTCCGGCGCCAGATGCAGATAGCAGAACAGCAGGTGCTGCTTCTGCAGCAGTGCGAGATCGCCCGCGATCGGCTCCTTGACCTTGACGATCAGCTCGGCCGCCGCGTACAGGGCGGCGGCATCGGCGACGACATGCACGCCGACGCGCGTATATTCCTCGTCCTTGAAGCAGCTCTTCTGTCCGGCGCCGGACTGGAGATAGACCTCGTGGCCGCGCCGCACCAGATCGGCGCAGGCGGCAGGCACCAGGGCAACGCGGCCCTCGAGAGTCTTGGTTTCCGACGGAATACCGATACGCATGGCGTGGGAGTCCTTGTGCATTGCGCGATGGCGCCGCGGGTGGCGGCGCCGTGCAGGAAAATGACGCCGGCTTGATTCGCGGCCGGCGCTTCCCCATCCTGCAGGCAGGTCACGCCGGCGTCACCGGCACCCGTCCCGCACGCATGCGCCCGGCGCATCGGAAGCGCGGCCCGAACCCTGCCGCATCAGCACGGAATTATACATGAGCACTTCCCGACACCGCCGCCTCGTGATCCTCGGCTCCGGCCCCGCCGGCTACAGCGCCGCGGTGTATGCCGCGCGCGCCAACCTCAAGCCGCTGCTGATCACCGGCCTGCAGCAGGGCGGCCAGCTGACCACCACCACCGACGTCGACAACTGGCCCGGCGACGACGCCGGCGTGCAGGGGCCGGAACTGATGGAGCGCATGCTGCGCCATGCGCAGCGCTTCGATACCGAGATCGTGTTCGACCATATCCACAGCGCCGACCTCGGCACGCGACCGTTCCGGCTCGTCGGCGACAGCGGCGAGTACACCTGCGACGCGCTGATCATCGCCACCGGCGCCAGCGCCAAGTACCTGGGCATCCCGTCCGAGGAGGCTTACAAGGGCAAGGGCGTGTCGGCCTGCGCCACCTGTGACGGCTTCTTCTACCGCGACCAGGACATCGCCGTGCTGGGCGGCGGCAACACCGCGGTCGAGGAGGCGCTGTATCTGGCCAACATCGGCCGCAAGGTCACCCTGGTGCACCGACGCGACAGCCTGCGCGCCGAGAAGATCATGCAGGACAAGCTGTTCGAGAAGCAGCGCGCCGGCAAGATCGAGATCCTCTGGAACCACACCGTCGACGAAGTGCTGGGCGATGCCAGCGGCGTCACCGGCCTGCGCCTGAAGAGCACCCGTGACGGCAGCATGCGCGAGGTTGCCGCGACCGGGGTGTTCGTCGCCATCGGTCACACGCCCAACACAAGCCTGTTCGAAGGCCAGCTCGAGATGCACAACGGTTACATCAGGATCCGCACCGGGCTGGCCGGCAACGCCACCGCGACCAGCGTCCCCGGCGTGTTCGCCGCCGGCGACGTCGCCGACCAGGTCTATCGCCAGGCGGTGACCTCGGCCGGATTCGGCTGCATGGCAGCACTCGACGCCGAAAAATATCTCGACGGCCTGGCGTGAGCCGGCGCCGGCCTCGCGTTCCCTGCACGCGCGGCCGCCGATGCTGAGGCCATGATCAGCGCCCGCTTCCACCCCGCCCTCGACGCGATCGATGCGACGGCCTGGAACGCGCTGCGCGCGGACGACAACCCCTTCCTCGACCATGCGTTCCTCGCCGGTCTGGAGCGCCACGGCTGCATCCGCCCCGAGTGGGGCTGGCAGCCGCATCACTTGGCGTTGTACGACGACGGCGCGCTGATCGGCGCCGCGCCGCTGTATCTGAAGGGCAATTCGCACGGCGAGTTCGTCTTCGATCACGCCTGGGCGCAGGCCTGGGAGCGCGCCGGCGGGCGCTACTATCCCAAGCTGCTGGCGGCGATCCCGTACACGCCGGTAACCGGGCCGCGCCTGCTGGCCGGCAGCGCCGCCGGTTCGGCGGCGATCCGCGAACGCCTGGTCGCCGCGCTGGTCGCGGAAACGCGACGCCTCGGCCTTGCCTCGGCGCATGTCAACTTCGTCGCCGAGGACGAGTGCCGCGCATTCGACGCCGACTGGCTGCCGCGCTTCGACTGGCAGTTCCACTGGGCCAATGCGGGCTATCGCGACTTCGCCGATTTCCTCGCCGCGCTCAATCACAAGAAGCGCAAGAACATCCGCGGCGAACGCGCGGCATTGCAGCGCGCCGGACTCGCGATCGAATGGCGCCGCGGTGCCGACCTCGACGCCGATGAGTGGGCCGCGGTGCACCGGCTCTACTTCGCGACATTCGAGGAAAAGGGCAATCACCCCGCGCTCAGCGAGGCATTCTTCCGGCACCTGGGCACGACGCTGGGCGCGCAGACCTGGGCGGCGCTGGCCCGACGCGGCGAACGCATCGTGGCCATGGCCTTGTGCCTGAGTTCGAGGACGACGCTGTATGGCCGCTACTGGGGCAGCGAGGAGGCCCTGCCCGGCCTGCATTTCGAACTCTGCTACTACCAGGGCATCGAACATTGCATCCGTGCCGGCCTCGATCGCTTCGAGCCGGGCGCGCAGGGCGAGCACAAGCTGGCGCGCGGCTTCCTGCCGGCACGCACCTACTCGCGGCATCATCTGGCGCATGCCGGCTTCCGCGCCGCGGCGGCCGCGGCCCTGGCCGAGGAAGCGGCGATGCTGGAGGACTACCGACGCGAACTCGGCGCCCACACGCCCTACGCCCGATGCTGAGACAGCCCGTTCTGCTCGACCCGCTGCGGCTGGACTTTCCGCCGCCCGAACACGCCTTGCGCGAGCCCGACGGGTTGCTGGCGGTGGGCGGCGACCTGTCGCCGCAACGTCTGCTCGCGGCCTATCGGCGCGGCATCTTTCCGTGGTTCGGCGCGGGCGACCCGATCCTGTGGTGGTCACCCGATCCGCGCTGCGTGTTTCGCACCGACGCGCTGCATGTGCCGCAGCGGCTGATCCGCAGCCTGCGCCGCGGCAGCTGGACGCTGAGCATCGACACCGCCTTTGAACGCGTCATCGGCGCCTGCGCGGCATCTCGTGCAGACGCCGCCGGCACCTGGATCACGCCGGCCATGCACGCGGCCTATCGACTGCTGCACGAGCTCGGTCACGCGCATTCGTTCGAGGTCTGGGACGACACGCGGCTGGTCGGTGGGCTGTACGGCGTCGCGACCGGCGACCTGTTCGCCGGCGAGTCCATGTTCAGCGCCGCCAGCGGCGGCTCGCGCGCGGCACTGCTGTGCGCGGTGCGCCTGCTGGACCGCTGGGGCTGGCCGCTGCTCGACGCCCAGGTCGCCAACCCGCATCTACTGCGCATGGGCGCGATCGAACTGCCGCGGCACGAATTCCTCGGCCGTGCGGCCACGCTCGTCGCCCGCGCAGGCCGCCCAGGTCGCTGGGACACCGCGCTGCCCTGGCGCGAGGCGCGCGAGCTGGTCTAGAACTGAGCATCGGGCGTGCTCGCAATCGCCGCCAGGTGGAGGGACGCGAGAGCCGGATCGTTGGCGGCGGGATCATCGCGGTGACGTGCCTGTGCGCGCCGTGCAGGGCTCGCGCGTGCCCGGACCGTCCTCGAGCCGTGGATGGGTTACCCCGCCCCGA
>JAJYDI010000080.1 GCA_021777635.1 Pseudomonadota bacterium | reverse complement strand
ACGATCGCCGCGACCGTGCGGGCCAGCGCCGGCAGATTCGGCAGCGCCGCATGGCTGGCCGCGGCGCCGGCCAGCAGAGGCACCGCGGCGATCAGCGGGATCGCGGCCAGATCCTGAAACAGCAGCACGGCGAAGCCGAGACGGCCGTGCGCGCTGCCCAGCTCCTTGCGCTCGGCCAGCACCTGCAGTCCGAACGCGGTGGACGACAGCGCCAGACCCAGCCCCACCACGATCGCCGCGGCAGTGCCGAGGCCGAAGCCGAGCCGCGCCAGCGCGCCGATCGCCAGCGCCGTAGTCGCCACCTGCGCCAGACCGACGCCGAACACCGCGCGCCGCATTACCCACAACCGCTGCGGCGAGAGCTCCAGTCCGATCACGAACAGCAGTAGCACTACGCCCAGCTCAGACAGCTGCGCCACGCGCGCGTCGTTGGGGACCAGCCCCAGCAGCGAGGGTCCGATCAGCACACCGCCGACGAGGTAGCCGAGCACCGCGCCCATCTGGAAACGGCGCGCCAGCGGCACCATCAGCACCGTGGCCAGCAGAAACACGACCGCCGATTGCAGGAACTGATGCTGGCTCACGCGCGGCCCTCGCGGCCGCAGGGATGGCCGTGCAGCCACTTTACCGTGAGCGGGCGCAGCAGTTCCTGGTCCGGATGGACGACCGGTCCGGATGTCCGTTGCGCGACGTGCGGGCACCCCGCGCGCAGGCGGACCCGGTACCGCACGACGCGGCGGAAGGCGCGCTCAGCGCGATTCGCGCAGCCAGCGCGCGGCGTCCAGGGCGTAGTAGGTCAGGATGGCGTCGGCGCCTGCGCGCTTGATGCAGGTCAGCGCCTCCAGCACGCAGGCGCGCTCGTCGATCCAGCCGTTCTGGCCTGCGGCCTTGAGCATCGCGTACTCGCCGCTGACCTGATAAACGAAGGTCGGCACGCCGAAACGCTCCTTGACCCGGCGCACGACGTCGAGATATGGCAGGCCGGGCTTGACCATCACCGCGTCGGCGCCCTCTTCGAGATCGAGCGCAACCTCGCGCAGCGCCTCGTCACTGTTGGCGACGTCCATCTGGTAGGTGTGTTTGCCACCCTTGCCGAGATTGCCGGCCGAGCCGACCGCATCGCGGAACGGGCCGTAGAAGCCGGACGCGTACTTGGCCGAGTAGGAGAGGATGCGGGTGTGAATGTGCCCGGCGGCCTCAAGCGCATTGCGGATCGCGCCGATGCGCCCGTCCATCATGTCCGAGGGCGCGACGAAATCGATGCCCGCCGCGGCCTGCGTCAGCGCCTGCCTGATCAGCGCCGCGATCGTGGGTTCGTTCATCACGTAGCCCGACGCATCGATCAGGCCGTCCTGGCCGTGCGTGGTATAGGGGTCGAGCGCGACATCGCCGATCAGGCCCAGCTCGGGGTGGCTCTGCTTGAGCGCGCGGATCGCCCGCTGCATCAGGCCGTCCGGATTCCAGGCTTCGCGCGCGTCATCGCTCTTGGTTGCGGAGCCGGGTGCCGGAAACAGCGCCAGCGCGGGAATGCCGGCGGCGAGGCAGTCCCCGGCAAGCCGCTGCAGGCGGTCGATCGTGAGGCGCGCAACGCCAGGCATCGAGGGCACCGGTTCATCGCGGTCCTGCCCCTCGCAGACGAAGGCGACCATGATCAGATCGGCCGGGGTGAGCACCGTCTCGCGCATCAGCGCACGCGAGAAGGCGTCGCGGCGCATGCGTCGCAGGCGCGTGGCGGGATAGGCCATGGGTGAACGCTCCGCGCGATCGGGAGCGCCATTCTAGCGTCGGCTTTCGGAACGGGGTCGCGGCCCGCACGCGTGGCGGGCCGCGACGGCATTTCCGGGCGACTCAGCCGCGTGCCGGTTCGTTGTCGGTCGCGCGGTAGAACTGCACCAGGTTGGCATGCAACTGCTCGAGCGAAGGCAGGTGCTCGTAGAGCATGTGTCCGCAGTCGTAGAACTTGAAGCTGATGTTGCTGCGCAGATCCGGCGGCAGGCCCATGTGGTCGGCGGTGTACTCGGTGGCATAGAACGGCGTCGCCAAGTCGTAGTAGCCGTTCTCGATCTCGACCTTGAGGTGCGGGTTGGTGCGCATGGCCGCGGCGAGATCCGGTGCCACATTGGTGAAGCCCGGCCAGTTGAAGCCGCGGCCGGTGTTGTGTTTCCAGTTCCAGTTCTTGCCGACGCTGTCGCTGACGATCTCGTAGTGGCGATCCTCGCCGAACTTCAGCGTCTGCCGCACGTAACGGTTGAACGCCGCGGTGTAAGGACCGGTGATGGCATCGCTCTGCGGATCGTTGAAGGCGTACTCGCCCAGCAAATCGGCCGCGGCGCCGGAATAGCGGCCATCCAGGCGGCCGGTGACCAAGCCGCGGTTGCGTTGCAGCTCGGCCATGAACTGGAACAGGTTGACTCGCAGATCGGCCTTCTCGAGGTAGCCCGGCTTGAGTCCGGTGTACTGCGCAAGCCGGGCAATGACGTCGGCCTTCTGCGCTGGCGCCAGCCGGTCACCCTGCATCAGTGCACTGGCGTATTCGCCACCGGCGAAGGCGCGCACCTTGGCGAGGTAGCCTGCAAGGTCGGCCGGGCAGCTCACCACCTTGTGGTAGCAGGCGACCGCGGCGTAGCTGGGCAGGAAGGTGATGTAGGGCAAGTCGTTGCCCGGATTGAAGCTGGCGGTCTCGAAGTTGAGGATCGACGACAGCAGCAGCACGCCATTGAGGTCGATGCCGTCGTTCTCGAGATCATTGGCCAGCACTGCAGAGCGGGTGGTGCCGTAACTCTCGCCAAGCAGGTACTTGGGCGAGTTCCAGCGGTCATTGCGGCTTAGGTAGTCGTAGATGAACTGGGCAAACGCCTTGCCGTCGGCGTCCACGCCGTAGAAATCCTTGGGCGTGCCGACGCCACCGTGGGCCTTGTCGAGGATGCGGCTGAAGCCTGTGCCCATGGCGTCGATGAAGACCAGGTCACTGGCATCAAGCAGCGAGTACTGGTTGTTGACCACTTGGTAAGGCGCGGGCACGGTGTGGTGAGCGTCGCCGCTGATCACCCGCACCGGGCCGAAAGCGCCCATGTGCAACCACACCGACGACGAACCCGGTCCGCCGTTGTAGAGAAACGTGACCGGCCGA
The DNA here is from genome assembly GCA_021777635.1 of Pseudomonadota bacterium. The sequence continues at coordinate 6,162 of JAJYDI010000080.1, read as the reverse complement.
CGTGCAGGGTTCGACACGCCGTCCTTGACGTAGGCGACGTAGAACATGGTGCCGGTGGGCTTGCCGGACTTGTCCTTGAGTACGATGGTGCCGGCCGTGGCGGTGTAGCCAATGCGCTGGCCGTTAACGGTGACGTTGCCGTGGGTGACCGACTTTTCGTCCTTGGGCGGCGCCACCGAAGCGGCCTTGGCGTCGGCTTTGGGCGTCGGTGCATCGGCGGCGAACGTCGCCGCGCCGAACGTCAGCATGGCGGTGGCGCAAAGCAGGGCGAGGATTCGCTTCATGGGCTGGCTCACGCAGAGTGGGAGGTGCCGCAGCGCAAGGCGCGGGCGCGGTGCATCGAATTTTCAGACCGCCGTTGCGGCGACGGGTTCCCGGGACTGATGGCACTGGCCGGCGCCGGTGGAATCCAGGTCGTGTTGCGCGCCTGCCGGGAGCGATAGAGACTCGCGCCCACTGATGTGATCTGCCCTCGCACCACGAGCAGCATCGACACTGGCCCATCATGCACCCACCCACTCCCGCCGATGCAACAACCCTGCAGCGCGCCGGACTGCTGCTGCGCAGTGGCCAGTACGCTCAGGCACGTAGCGCGCTGGAGGAACTGGTCCGCCGCCAGCCGTCGAACCTGAAGGCACACTGGCTTCTGGGGGGCGCCTGCCTGGAAGGAGGCGATCCCGCCGCTGCGGAGTGCGCCTTCCGTGCCGTGCTGGCGCTGGATCCGCGCTGGGTACCGGCGCGCGTGGTACTGGGGGAGATGCTGGCGCACAGCGGGCGCGCCGACGAAGCCGAGCGCGAACTGCGTCAAGCGCATGCCGACGACCCGTGTTTCCCACGCGCGACGCTGAGTCTCGCGCAACTGTTGCTCGCCGACGAGCGCGCAGCCGAGGCCCTGCACATCACCGCGTCTGCGCTGACCCGCAACGCCGGTGACGCTGAACTGCTCGGGGCCCACGGCAGTGCGCTGCAGAAGCTCAAGCGCCACGACGAGGCGATCGCGGCCCTGCAGCGCGCCGCGCAGCTGGCGCCGCAGAGCGCGCGCGCCGAACACGACCTAGCGCTGGCCCTGCATCAGGCCCGGCGCAACGAGGCCGCGGCGGCAGCGGCGCAGCGCGCGCTGGACAAGGGCAGCGACCTGCCCGAGACCTGGGGCCTGCTGGGTCGCGCGCTAGCGGCACTCGACCGCTTCGACCCGGCGGAAGCGGCGTTTCGTGCAGCCGTCATGCGCCGCGGAACATTCGCCGAGGCGCAGCAGGATCTTGCGCAACTGCTCTGGCTGCGAAGTGGCGATCTGGCGATCGCGACGGCCGTGCTTGATGGGACGCTCGCGGCCGATCCCGCGCAACCGAAACTGCTGGCGATCAAAGCCGCCCTGCATGCAGGCGCTGGCGATCATGCCGGCGCCCATGCGCTGTTCGAGCGCGCCGCGTCCCTGCCGGGAGCCCACGCCGACGTGCTGCTCGGTGCGGCCGCGACCGCGTTGCACTGCGAACGCTCGGCGGCGCTGGCGTTCGCCCGCCGCGCCGACGCGCTGGCGCCGAACGACGACTCGGTACAAGCCGCACTATGCGACATCCTGGTTGCCTGCGGAGAACTCGACGCTGCTGCGCCACGGATCGCCGCGATGCAGCAGCGCTTTCCGCACGACCAGCATCTACGCGCCCTGCAGGCCACAATCTGGCGGCTGCGCGGCGATCCCCTCTACGGCGAGCTGTACGACTACCCGCACATGGTGCGCAGCTACACCATCGACGCGCCGCCGGGCTGGCCCGATCTGGCAAGCTATCTGCGCGATCTAGCCGCGAGCTTGCGCCGCCGCCATACGACCTACGGTCATCCGCCTGACCAGTCGCTGCGCGGCGGCAGCCAGACACTGGAGAACCTCGCCGACACTCGCGATCCGGTGATTCTTGCGTTTTTCCGCGCCATCGATCGACCGATCCGCGAGCACATGGCGTGGCTGGGTGCCGGTGACGACCCGCTGCGCGCGCGCAATACCGGCGCCTACCGGCTCAGCGGCAGTTGGTCGGTTCAGCTGCGCCCAAATGGCTTCCACGTCGATCACTTCCATAATGACGGCTGGCTTTCGTCGGCGTGCTACATCGAACTGCCAGACGTTGTGAAGGGTGACGATCATGCCGGCTGGATCAAGTTCGGCCAGCCTGGCCTGGCGCTGGATCCACCGCTGCCGGCCGAGCATTTCATCAAGCCCGAGCCGGGCCTGCTGGTGCTGTTTCCCTCGTATATGTGGCACGGCACCGTGCCCTTTTCTGGCACCCGGACGCGGCTGACGATCGCCTTCGATGTCGTCCCGGCCTGAGCACGAGTCGCACTGGCCGCCGTCGTCGAAATCCTTTCGGCCCCCAGGATTCGGGTCTTGTGACCGAAGGCACGGCGGGCAGATGGAATTCAGCCTAGGTTGTTGCCGTTAGTTTAGAGTTAAGGCATGCTGCGCGCCCACAGCAGCAACGAATAGATAGAAGACAATCCGGATACTTCACCGGACCTGATGCAGTCAACCTGCTGATAATAGAAGCATGTCCCTTACCCTGATTGCCCTGCTCTGCCCAGTCCTGATGATCATCGCGCTTTCGGTCAAGCGCATTCCCGAAGGTCATGTGTATTCCCTGCATCGGCTGGGGCGTCCGGCGCGCTTGCTCACGCCGGGCACGCACGTGGTGTTGCCGCTGCTGGAACGGGTGGCGCACAAGATCAGCCTCACCGGCCGCACGTTGCGACTGGACGAAACTTTGGCGTGCAACGGCGCGACGCCTCGTGCCGTGCACGCTACGCTGTACTGGCAGGTCCTCGATCCGGCGCGCGCCGAAACCATGATCGAGGGTGCCGATGCGCTGTTGCGGGCACGTGCGCAGACGGTCCTCATGACCATTGATCCGCAGACGCCGGCCAGCGAGCGCAATGCAGCCCTGAAGCAGACACTGAACGCAGCCGTGCAGGCTCACGGGTTGCTCGTGACCCGGATCGACACCGATCTCGACTGACGACGCCGGGCTTCGCGGAGGCCTGCGGCCCACCTTGTGCGGGCCGCGCGCGTTCGGGCTGGATTTCAGCGCGCCACGCCCGGATACTGGGTGGCTCGTCGCGGCCGGCTGCCGCAGGAGACAGGCATGCCGGCTCGCGCGGCGCTCAAACAGCAGCTCACGACCGGACTCGACGCACTGACGCTGGCGTTGCCGGATACGGCCGTCGAGCAACTGCTCGACTACATCGTGCTGCTCGAGCACTGGAACGGCAAATTCAACCTAACCGCGGTGCGCGAACCGGCAGCAATGGTGACGCGTCATCTGCTCGATTCGCTGGTGGTGCGGCCTTGGGTTGCGGGCACCACGCTAGCCGACCTCGGCAGCGGCGCCGGGTTGCCGGGGATTCCGCTGGCGATTGCCCTGCCCAAACTCAAAGTGACGCTGGTGGACAGCAACGGCAAGAAGGCCGGCTTCCTGCGCGAGGCGGTGCGCGTGCTGGAACTCCCGCACGTGCAGGTGACCCAAGCGCGTGCCGAAGCCTGCACCGGCATCCATGACCGGATCACCACCCGCGCCCTGGCCAGCCTCGCCGACATGCTGCGCTGGGGCGGGCACCTGCTGGCGCGAGACGGTGTCTGGCTGGCGTTCAAGGGCCGCCGCCCGGATGATGAGTTGGCCGCGCTGCCGAGGGGCTTTCGTGCCACTGCCGTGGAACGGCTGACGGTGCCTGGCTTGGACGCGGAACGGCATCTGGTGGTAATCAAAAGGGCTACGCAGCCCGCCAGGCACAAACCATGACGCGCATCATCGCCATCGCCAACCAGAAAGGTGGAGTCGGCAAGACCACCACCGCGGTCAATCTCGCCGCGGCACTGGCCGAGGCGCGGCGCAAGGTGCTGCTGGTCGATCTCGACCCACAGGGCAATGCAACGATGGCCTCGGGCATCGACAAGCGCGCAGCGAAGCCTAACGCCTGCGAGGTGCTGCTTGAAGAGGCGCCGGTCGAGCGTGCGATCCTGGCCACCGAAGCCGGTTACGACCTGCTGCCGGGCAACAGCGACCTGACCGCCGCCGAGCTCAAGCTGATGGACACGCTGGCACGCGAATTCCGTCTCAAGGAACAGCTGGCGGCGCTGGGCAACCGCTACCCGATCATCCTGATCGACTGCCCGCCAACCCTGCATCTGCTGACGATCAACGCACTGACCGCAGCGCACGGCGTGCTGATCCCGGTGCAATGCGAGTACTTCGCGCTGGAAGGGCTGGCGAGCCTCAAGGAAACCATCGAGGCGGTGCGCCGACGACTCAATCCGCAGCTCGAGATCGAGGGTCTGCTGCGCACGATGTACGACGTGCGCAACAATCTTGCCAACGAGGTATCGGCTCAGCTCGCCCGCCACTTCGGCGACAAGCTGCTGCGCTCGGTGATCCCGCGCAACGTGCGGCTGGCCGAGGCGCCCAGTCACGGCAAGCCGATCAACCTCTACGACCGCGAATCACGCGGCGCGATCGCCTATCTCGGACTCGCCGGCGAAATGATTCGCCGCGAGCGCACCGCCACCAGCGCCGCGGCGACCGCTGCCGGCCTCCACTGAGCACTCCCATGGCAGCGAAGAAACCCGCACTCGGACGTGGCCTCGAAGCGCTGATCCCTGGCAACGACGATGCACCGTCGAACGACGGCGATGGCGAACTGCGCCTGCTGGCGGTCTCGTCGATCCAGCCCGGCAAGTACCAGCCGCGGCGCCACTTCGACGACGCCGCTCTGGACGAGCTGGCGGCTTCGATCAAGGCCCAGGGCCTGATCCAGCCGCTGGTGGTGCGCGCGCTGGGCCGCGAGCGCTACGAGCTGATCGCCGGCGAACGTCGCTGGCGCGCGGCGCAGCGCGCCGGACTCGTCGAGATCCCAGCGCTGGTGCGCGAGGTGCCCGAGCAGGCGCTGCTGGCGATGGCGCTGATCGAGAACATTCAACGCGAGGATCTGTCGCCGCTGGAGGAGGCCGCCGCATTGGCGCGACTGCTGGAGGAGTTCGACCTCACCCACCAGCAGGTCGCCGTGGCGGTCGGCCGCTCGCGCGCGGCGGTGTCCAACCTGCTGCGGCTGCTAGAACTTCCCAAGCCGATCCGCGACCTGCTCGACGAGCGCAAGCTCGACATGGGCCATGCGCGCGCGCTGGCGACCCTGCCCGAACGCGATGCGGTAGCGCTGGCGCGCGAGGCCGCGGCCGCAGGCTGGTCGGTGCGCGAACTCGAAGCGGCCGCCCGTCGTCGCCAGGCCGCCCCACCGCGCAAGCCGCAAGGCAGCGCCGCGCGTGATCCCAACATCGATGCCCTCGAGCGCGAGCTGTCTGAACGGCTGGCCACCCCGGTTGCGCTCAATCACAGCCGCAAGGGCGCCGGCAAGCTGGTGATCCGATATCACAGCCTCGACGAACTGGACGGCCTGCTCGAGCGGCTGCGGCGATCATGACCGCTGACGCCCGCGCACCGTCGGCCATGCCCGAGCTTTCCGTCGTCGTTCCAGTCTTCAACGAGCGCGACAACGTCGTTCCGCTGCTGGACGAGATCGCCGCCGCGCTGCGCGGGCACCTTAATTTCGAGATCATCTATGTTGACGATGCCAGCCGCGACGACACTTTGGGCGTGCTTCGCGCCGCACGCGCCGACTTCCCCGAATTGCGCGTGATCCGTCACGCGCGCCAGAGCGGCCAGAGCACTGCGGTGTGGAACGGCGTGCGCGCCGCCCATGGACGCTGGGTGGCAACGCTGGACGGCGATGGCCAGAACGATCCCGCAGACATTTCCAGATTGCTGGCCGCGCGCGATCGCGCCGTCCCGACGGTAAAACTGTTCGCCGGGTGGCGCACTACGCGGCGTGACGGCTTCAGCAAACGCCTGTCGTCGAAGGTCGCCAACGGCGTGCGCGCACGCATGCTCGGCGACGCCACGCCGGATACCGGCTGCGGGCTGAAGCTGTTCGAGCGCGAGACGTTTCTGCTACTGCCGTACTTCGACCACATGCACCGCTTTCTGCCGGCCCTAGTCAGGCGCGCCGGCTGCGGCTGCGAAAGCGTGCCGGTCAATCACCGTCCGCGCACGCGCGGGGTGTCCAAATACGGCCTGTGGGACCGACTGTGGGTAGGCATCGCCGACCTGCGCGGCGTCGCCTGGCTGATTC
>JAJYDI010000079.1 GCA_021777635.1 Pseudomonadota bacterium | reverse complement strand
GCTGCGCGGACGCGGCGTCGGCGTCGGCGTCGGCGTCGACCGCATCCGCCGGCGCGAAGGTCCGGGCCCTCGGCGGCACCGGCCTGAGCAAGTCGGCGGTGACCGCCTCCACCGGAATCTTCTGGCCGATGTAGGTCTCGATTTCGGGCAGGGCCATTGCATAAAGGTCGCAGGCAAAACTGATCGCGTCGCCCTCGGCGCCGAGGCGCGCAGTGCGGCCGATCCGGTGCACGTAGTCTTCCGCGTCCTGCGGCAAGTCGTAATTGAATACATGACTGACGTCGGCGATGTGCAGGCCACGTGCGGCGACATCCGTGGCGACGAGCATCTCGATCTCGCCGCGCTGAAAACGCCCGAGCAGGGTCTCGCGCTTTTTCTGCGGAACGTCCCCGGACAGTGTTCCCACCTTGAGCCCGTGGCGCGCCAGACGCTCGCTGACGCGCTCGGCAGCCGCCTTGGTGTTGACGAAAACGATGCTGCGCGCCGGCCCATGCCGCTCCAGCAGGTTGAGCAGCAAAGGAATCTTCTCCTCCTTGGCGGGAAAGAAGATGTGCTGGCGAACGCGATCGGCGGTGACGTGCTCGCTTTCGACAATCACCTTTTCCGGGCTGTTCATATGCTCGTAAGCAAGCTCGAGCACGCGATAGCTGAGCGTGGCCGAGTACAGCATCACTTGGCGCTGCTCGCGCGGCGGCAGGCGCCGGAACAGGTAGCGCACATCGGCGATGAAGCCGAGGTCGAACATTCGGTCGGCTTCGTCGATCACCATCACCTCGACGGTGCCGAGGCTGAACACGTGCTGCTTGTAATAGTCGAGCAGGCGCCCCGGCGTGGCGATGATGATGTCGCAGCCGTCCTTGAGCAGCTGGCGCTGCTTGTCGTAGTCGACGCCACCGTAAATCAGCGCCAGACGAAGGCCGGTGTGGCGGCCAATGGCGCGCGCGTCCTTCTCGATCTGGATCGCCAGTTCGCGGGTCGGCGCAATTACCAGCGCACGCGGGTCTTCGCTGCGACGCTCGGCGAGCGCCGGCGCGGTCAGGAGCCGGTTCATCGCAGCGACCAGGAAGGCGCAGGTCTTGCCGGTGCCGGTTTGCGCTTGGCCAGCGACGTCGCGCCCGATCAGTGCCGGCGGCAGACTCAGCGCCTGAATCGGCGTGCAGCGGGTGAAACCGCAATCGGCAAGCCCGCGCTGCAATAGCGGATGCAGATCAAATTGCTCAAAGAAGGTGTCGGTGAGTACGTGTTCGGCCATGGGGAGTCAACAGGGCGTGCCGGCAACGGACGCTGCGCTTGAATCGCACGCTGGATTGCGCTGGAATGAGAAACAGCCTTTCGGCTTGGCCCCAGCGACGCCGCCGCAATTGCGGGACGCGCAGTCTAACCGAACCCGTCTGCCGCGGCGACCGCGCCGACGCCCCCAATGGAGAAAGCCCGGTGAGCGATCTGATCACGCATGTTTCCGACGCCGATTTCGAAGCCCAGGTGCTGCATTCCGAGCAGCCGGTGCTGGTGGACTTCTGGGCGACCTGGTGTGGCCCCTGCCGTGCGATCGCGCCGGCGCTGGAGGAGATCGCCAAGGACTACCAGGGACGGGTGCGAATCGCCAAACTCGACGTCGACCAGAATCAGAAGACCGCGATCGCCTACAGCGTGCGCAGCATTCCGATGCTGATGGTGTTCAAGGATGGCAAGGTCGCCGCCACCCAGCTCGGCGCAGTGCCCAAGAGCACCATTACCCAGATGATCGATCACGCGCTCTGAGAGTCGGCCGCGCCGCGCCAGGATGGACGTGGTGCGGAAGCGGTGCTAGATTGACGGCACGAGCGTCCGCGAACCTTCCAGGTTCGCCCTGCGTTGACCCTTCCCGCTCGCCTCCCTCTTTGCCACGCTCCTGCGAGGCCCGTTCGTGTCAGATACCGAAGTGAAAGACAATGCCGCGCCCGCGCGCCCGGCCGAAACCGCTGTCGAAGTGCCGCGCCCCGCGGTGAATGGCGAGCCACTCGCTTCCACCGAAGGTGGCGTGCCACCGGTGCGCGAACCGCGCGACCGCAACAACCGCGATCGCCACGGCCGCCGCCGCGGCCGCAATGACCGCAATGATCGTGGCGAACGTCAGCCAGGCAACGGTAATCCCAACAGCGGCGGCGGTCCGTCGCGCCAGCAGGCCGGCCTGCCGCGCGACGAGGACGACGAGTACGTCGCCAGCGCGGGCGAGAACGAGCGCCTGATCAACCTCACCGAACTGCGCCGCAAGCCGGCCTCGGCGCTGCTCGAACTGGCCGAGTCGCTTGGCATCCAGGAAGGCGTTGCCCGCGCGCGCAAGCAGGACGTGATCTTCAACATCCTAAAGGCCCACGCCCGCAGCGGCGGCGGCATCTGGGGCGAGGGCGTGCTGGAGATCATGCAGGACGGCTTCGGCTTCATGCGTGGCGCCGACGAGTCGTACCTGGCCGGCCCCGACGACGTCTACGTGAGCCCCAGCCAGGTGCGCCGCTTCAACCTGCGCACCGGCGACTATGTCACCGGCCGGGTGCGACCGCCCAAGGAAGGCGAGCGCTACTTCGCGATGCTCAAGGTCGACGACATCAATGGCGAACCGCCGGAGGCGTCGAAGAACAAAATCCTGTTCGAGAACCTGACACCGCTGTTTCCACGCAAGGCCTTTCATCTCGAGCGCGGCAATGGCTCCAGCGAGGACATCACCGGGCGCATCCTCGATTTGATCGCACCGGTTGGCAAAGGCCAGCGCGGCCTGATCGTGTCGCCACCCAAAGCCGGCAAGACGATGATGCTGCAGAACATCGCACAAGCCATCGTGCATAACCATCCCGACGCGCATCTGATGATCCTGCTGATCGACGAGCGCCCGGAAGAAGTTACCGAGATGCAGCGCAGCGTGCGTGCCGAGGTCATCTCCTCGACCTTCGATGAGCCGGCGGTGCGCCACGTACAGGTTGCCGAAATGGTGATCGAGCGCGCCAAACGCCTGGTCGAGCACAAGAAGGACGTGGTGATCCTGCTCGATTCCATCACCCGCCTCGCGCGCGCCTACAACACCGTCGTGCCAAGCTCCGGCAAGGTGCTCACCGGCGGCGTCGACGCCAATGCCCTGCAGCGCCCCAAACGCTTCTTCGGCGCCGCGCGCAACGTCGAGGAGGGCGGCTCGCTGACCATCCTCGCCACCGCGCTGATCGACACCGGGTCGAAGATGGACGAGGTGATCTACGAGGAGTTCAAGGGCACCGGCAACGCCGAGGTCCACCTCGACCGCCGCATCGGCGAAAAGCGCGTCTATCCCGCGATCAACATCAACCGCTCCGGCACCCGCCGTGAGGAGCTCCTGATCGACGCCGACCTGCTGCAGAAGGTATGGATCCTGCGCAAGCTGTTGCATCCGATGGATGAACTGGCGGCAATGGAGTTCATGCTCGACAAGATGAAGAACACCAAGACCAACGACGAGTTCTTCTCGGCAATGAAGCGCTGATCCACTCACCCGCTTCGTGCATCCGAAAGGCCGGCCTGATGCGCCGGCCTTTTTGCGATCACGCCCCATACGATCTGTATGAATTCGAACAGATCATGTCAACCGCGTAACGCTGAAATTACGGTTGGCATACGAACGTCGCGATTCGATTGACCGTGACTATGGCGGGGTTAAACCCTCGTGAAACGGGGGGTACCACTTCTTTCCAGTCACGGATCGGACATCGCCCCACCTGCTATCGCGGCAACCCGATTTCCGCGGCCATCGCGACCGATCCGTCCCACATGTGAGGGGTAGTTCGTTGCACGGACATCCTGACCTGGAAAGAAGATTTCGGTCAGGGCTACCTGCAGTTCGTCGGTACGCAGGGACCCTACATCCTGTCCTCGGGCGCGGGCACGCCAAAGTGGCGTGCGTCATGGGCGAACATGCTGCAGCACGGCAACTGGTCGGTCACGGCCTCGGTCTACTATGTCAGCCACCTCTACATGAGCGTGCCTGATATCACCGGTGACAACTCGTGCTTCTCGACGGGGCCGACCGGTGCCAACTTCCCGACCAACTGCAGGATGCCCTCGTTCACCTACGTCGATCTCAACGGTAGCTACCACCTGACCCGCGACATCGACATCTTCGGTGGCATCCAGAACCTGCTCGATCGCGGCCCAGGGCTCGACCCGATCGACTACGCGGGCGCGGGCGCGAACTACAACCCCACCTACCAGCAGCAGGGCATCGTGGGACGGTACTTCCAGGCCGGAGTCAGGGTGCGGTTCTGACCGTCCCCAGGGGCGGCGCATTCGAAGCCGCCCCGTCTTCTCCAGCGTAGTGACACCTTCGCGCCGGCTCCCGCCGGCGCTTTTTGTGGCGCCGTCGGCGCGGCTCACCAGGCCGCCATTGCATCGTGGACACGGATCGATATAAGGAAGGCGCCGACTTCGCGATTCGGAGTGCATGCATGGCCGCCAGCATCCTCACCGAGAACGCTCCCACCGCCTTGTGGCTCGATCTGGTGCGCGAGTCGGCGCAGCGCGCCGGGGTGACGCTGGACGAGGAACTGGAGAGCCATCTCGTCTTCGTGCTGATGCGGCATCTGGGCGATGCCGGCCTCGGCGCGCGGGTGCTGGCGCTTGATTATCTCGAGGCCCTGCTTGCGCAAGGGAGCCAGCGCACCCGCGCGCTGCGCGAGACCGGCGACCGGTGTCTACTGATCGCCGGCCTGTTCCCCGAGCAGGCACAGCGGCGGCGCGTGTCGCCGGGGTATTTCCTCGACCTCGGGATCACCGCCTACACGGCCGAAGCCGAACTCGTCGGCAAGGCGCTGGCGGCGCTCTACCGGCACCTCGCGGCAGCGTTCACCGCCCTGGTACGTGCCCTGGTCGAACTGCGCCGACTGTCCGGCGACTGGCAAGGTCTGGATGCCTTTGCCCGTCATGCCCTCGGGCGCGCCGACGGTCGCAGGGAATTTCGCGGCGCAGTGCTGCTCGATGCGCCGGGTAGGGTGCAATAGCAACCCTTGCAATTCCGCGGTGCCGGCTAAACTGAGGGCTCCTGGGGCCAACGGGACCGCCCATGCGTATCTGCGTCTATTGCGCGTCCAGCGAACAGGCCGACCCGGCCTATCGCGCCGCCGCGCGCCAGCTCGGCGAGCGGCTGGCCGAGGCCGGCTGCAGCGTGGTCTACGGCGGCGGTTCGGCAGGCTCGATGGGCGCGCTGGCCGACGGCGCACTGGCCCGCGGCGGCGAGGTGATCGGCATCCTGCCGCGGTTCATGGCCGATCTGGAGTGGGGCTGGCCGGGGCGCGCTCATCCCCTGCAGGAGGATGGGACCGGCCAGCACCCGGATCAGGGAGGTCCGGGCTGGCGCGCCGGACCAGGAACGGTGGCCGGACGCAACGGTACCTTTTGCATGGAATACGTCGAGGACATGCGCGAGCGCAAGCACCGTCTGCTGACTGGCTCCGACGCGGTCGTCGCCTTGCCCGGCGGCTGCGGCACGCTGGAAGAGCTGTTCGAAGCGATCACGCTCAAGCGCCTTGGGCTGTACTTCAATCCGATCATCCTGCTCGACACGCTGGGCTTCTACGCGCCGCTGGAGGCCTTCCTGCAGCAGGTGATCGCAGCGCATTTCATGAATCCCGAACATGCCGCGATGTGGCAGCGGGTGGCCTCACCCGGGGACGTGCTGCCGGCAATCCGCACCACGCCTCGCTGGCGCGAGGATGCACGCGACTACGCGGTGGTGCGCGGATGATGCACTGAACAGCGCGTGTTGCGGACCAGCCGCGGTGGTCGGCACGCGCGAAGGCCGATCTTGCAATCGCCCTCCGCGGCCGCATATTCGCCTTTCACCGAGCGAGGCCGTCCCATGTCGATCCCCAGCGCCGTGCAGGACACCCCGATCCGCGACCGGCAGATGCTGGTGGACTACATCGCGTCCGGGGAGAAGCCGCGCACCGAATGGCGCATCGGCACCGAGCACGAGAAGTTCGGCTTCCGTCTCGATGATCTTCATGCACCGGCCTACGAGGGCGAGCGCGGCATCCGCGCGCTGCTCGAAGGCATCGCCGCCCGCCACGGCTGGCAGATCCTGCGCGAGGGCGAGCTGCCTGTGGCGCTGCTGCGCGACGCGGCCTCGATCACGCTGGAGCCGGCTGGCCAGCTCGAGCTTTCCGGCGCCCCGCTGGCCGACATCCACGCCACCTGCTGCGAGGTCACCGAGCATCTGCGCGAAGTGCGCAGCGTCGCCGACCCTCTGAAACTGGGCTTTCTCGGCATGGGCTTCCAGCCGAAGTGGCGTCGCGACGAGATGCCGTGGATGCCCAAGGGCCGCTACGCGATCATGCGCCGCTACATGCCGCTCAGGGGCCGGCTCGGTCTCGACATGATGACTCGCACTTGCACGGTGCAGGTCAACCTCGACTTCGCCAGCGAAGCCGAGATGGTCAGGAAGTTCCGCGTCGGACTGGCACTGCAGCCGATTGCCACCGCGCTCTTCGCGGATTCACCGTTCACCGAGGGCAAGCCCAACGGATTCCTTTCATTCCGCTCGCAGGTGTGGACTGACACCGATCCCGACCGCACCGGCATGCTCGACTTCGTATTCGAGGACGGTTTCGGCTACGAGCGCTACGTCGACTACATTCTCGGCGTCCCGATGTATTTCAGCTACCGCGACGGCCGCTACCTCGATCTGGCCGGACAGAGCTTCCGGGACTTCATGGCCGGCAGGCTTCCGGCGCTGCCGGGCGTGCTGCCGACGCTGCGCGACTTCGCCGATCATCTGACCACCGCATTCCCCGAGGTGCGGCTGAAGAAATACCTGGAGATGCGCGGCGCCGACGGTGGCCCGTGGAACCGCCTGTGCGCGCTGCCGGCACTCTGGGTTGGGCTACTTTACGACGATGCTGCGCTGGATGCGGCCTGGGACTTGGTCCGCGACTTCAGCTTGGCCGAGCGTCATGCGCTTCGCGACGGCGTGCCGAAGCACGCGCTGAAACTGCCGTTCCGCGGCGGCACGGTGCGCGAACTGGCGGTAGAGGCGCTGAAGATCGCCGACGCCGGTCTCAAGCGGCGTGCCGTGCGTGATGCACACGGCGCCGACGAGAGCGTCTTCCTTGAGCCGCTGTTCGAGTTCGCACTGGCCAACCAGACACCCGCCGAGCGCAAGCTGGAACTATTCCGCGGTGCTTGGAACGGAAACGTCGATCCGGTATTCGCCGAATTCGCCTACTGAACGACGCCTCAGCCGGTCGGCAATGGCCCTCCCGCGGGCGCGATGCGATAGGCGTCGCGGCCTGCGCGCTTGGCGGCATAAAGCATGGCATCGGCGCGATCGAGTAGGTTCTGCGGGTCCATCGTGCGGTCATCGCACAGTGCGACGCCCACGCTGGCCGTCACCTCCAGTGACTCCCCCGCCACCACGAACGGTTCGCGCATGGCGGTCACGATCTTCTCGGCGATGGTGCGCGCGATGATCGGCTGCAGCAGTCCTTCGGCAATCACCACAAACTCGTCGCCGCCCAGTCGCGCCACCACGTCGGAGGCGCGCACCGTATCGCGCAGGCGATCGGCGAACGCGCGCAGCATGAGATCGCCCATGCCATGGCCGAGGCGATCGTTGATCGCCTTGAAACCGTCCATGTCCAGATAGAACACCGCGAGCATGGTTCGCTGGTCAGCACCGCGCATCAAAGCCCGCTGCAGACGCGCTACCAGCCCGGCGCGATTGAGCAGACCGGTCAGGTAATCAGCTTCGCTGAGGTCGCGCAGACGTTGCGATTCCTGTTTCTGCGCGCTGATGTCCTGCACCATGAAGTGAACGCCGACCACCTGCCCTGCGCCATCGGACTGCGGAATGTAGGTGACCTCGAAGGTGCCCACGAGACCGTCACGCTCCTGGCTTTCCTCAAAGCACACACGCTCGCCGCCCAGCGCGCGCTGAAGGTATGGCAGGCGCACGGCATAGCGCTGCTCTCCCAGTACTTCACGCAAATGGCGCCCGATGATCGACTCGCGCGGCTGCCCGTAGAACAGCTCGTAAGCGCGATTGACGTAGACGAAGCGCTGCTGCGAATCGCCGTAACCGATCATCGGCGGCAACGCGTCAGTGATGGTGCGCAGCCGCCCTTCGCTGGCCATCAGCGCCTGCTCGGCCTCGTGCCGAGCTGTGACATCCTCGAAGCTGGCGACGTAGCCCAGCCGTCGATCATCCACGCGGAGCGGCTGCGCCTGCACGGACACCCGTACCACCTCCCCATCGGCGCGCTGTAGTCGATGCCAACTGGCATAGCTACCGCCTCCGGCGACCGCTTCCGCCCAGGAGGCAATGACGCGCGCGCGATCATCGGGGTGTACGACCTCGGCCCATCGTTCGCCAAGCAGGGCCTCGCTCTGCCGTCCGGTCATACGCTCGAAGGTTCGGTTGGCGTAGAGCAGCTGGCCGCGAGCGTCGAGGCGCACCAGCCCAAGCGGCGAACTGTCATTGACCGCTTCCAGTTCCGCCTGGCGTGCGCGCAGCACGTTCTCCTGCTGACGCTGCGCAGTGACATCGAACGCGATCCCAAGCACTTGTGGCGTCTGACCCGGAGCGTGGACCAAACGATTGCGATATTGCCAGATACACGTTTCGCCGGACCGGCTCTGCAGGATCAGGCGGCCGGCGTCCGAGCCGTGCTCGCGGACACGCCGCAAGTACGACGGCAGCTCGGACCGATGTGCGGCCGGCAACAGCGTGCTCAGTGGAAGCCCGCAGAGTTCCTCCGCGCGATAACCCAGCACTGCCGCCGCAGCGGGATTGACCTCGACCAGCACGCCGTCGAGATCGTGGATGCAGATCAGACCAAGACTATCCTCGAACAGCGCGCGGTAACGACGCTCGCTGGCCAACAGCCGCAGTTCGAGTCGCTTGCGTACCACGGCATGGCGCAACAGACGCCCCAGCGTGCTCGGTTCGAGATGCCGCTTGCACAGATAATCCTGCGCACCTGCGGCGACTGCCGCCGCACCGAGACGGTCGTCATCGATCGCAGTCAGCACCACGATCGCCACATCATCCGCACCCGCCTGAAATGCGCGCAGTGTCGCCAGACCCGCCGAATCCGGCAGCGTCAAATCGAGCAGCGCGATGTCACACCGCTGCTCACTGACCCAGTCGATGGCCTGTCGCAGCGTCTCGCAGTGGATCAGGGCGCCGCCGATTCCTAACGCGTTGAGCATTTCCCGCAACAGCGCCGCGAATTCAGCATCGTCCTCGACCAGCAGCATGCTCAAATCGTTCAGCATGGCGACTTCGCGCAACTTGGCAGCCCCAGGGACCGG
>JAJYDI010000078.1 GCA_021777635.1 Pseudomonadota bacterium | reverse complement strand
GATCCGGCGCAGTTGCGCGATGCGCTCGCGCACGACGGCCAGCTTGCCTGCGGCCAGGGCCTCGGCCTCGTGGCAGTGCCGGCCATCGTCCAGGGCCAGCAATTCGGCCACTTCATCGAGCGTGAAGCCGAGCGTCTGGCTCTGCTTGATGAAGCGAATGCGGCGTGCGTCGTCATCGTCGTAGCGGCGAATCCCGCCCAGCGGCCTGGCGGGTTCGGCCAGCAAGCCCCGACGTTGATAAAAACGCACGCTCTCGACGTTGACGCCGGCCCGTTGGGCCAGGCGGCCGATGGTGAGGGTGGCGGCCATCTTGACTCCGTACCGAAGTACGGGACGAAGCTTAGCCCAATCCACCGCGGCGGCAGGAACCCGGCATGGCGCAACTCAACCCGCACAAGGGCATCCTCGCCGTCAGCGGCATTTCCGCGTTGCTGGCCTCGGCCTGTTGTCTGGGTCCGCTGCTGCTGGTCGGTCTTGGGCTGAGCGGCGCCTGGATCGGCAATCTGACCCGGCTGGAGCCGTATCGCCCGTATTTCCTCGCGGCAGCGGTGGTGGCGCTGGCGTTCGCCTGGCGGCGCATCTTCCGCCCTGCGGCGGCCTGCCAACCCGGCGCGGTGTGTGCCGTGCCGCGCGTCAGGAACGCCTACAAGATCCTGTTCGGGGTCGTGATCATGCTGGTGCTGATCGCGCTGGCATTTCCCTATGTGTTGCCCTGGTTCTACTGAGATGGAGGATTCACCGTGAACAAGTTCATTCCTGCCGCCGTCCTCGCGCTGGCTTTCTCCGCCCCGGCGTGGGCTGCCACGCAATCAGTGACCCTGTCCGTGCCCGGCATGACCTGCGGCGCCTGCCCGATCACCGTGCGTACCGCGCTCGACCGCGTGCCCGGCGTCAAGCACGTGGCGATCGCGGAGGCCGCAAGACAGGTCACGGTGACCTTCGATGACGCCCGGACCACCCCGGCGGCGTTGACCCGGGCGACCCGGGACGCCGGTTATCCGTCACAGATCGTCAAGGCGGTGGCTGCCAAATGACCAGCGTGCCGCTGCAGATCACCGGCATGACCTGCGAGCACTGCGCGCGCACGATCGAATCGGCCCTGCAGAGTGTCCCCGGGGTGCGCAGCGCGAGCGTGATCTACCCCGCAGGCGTCGCCGAAGTGACGGCCGATGCCAGCGTGAAAGTCGCCGCGCTGCTCGCCGCGGTGCGCGCCAGGGGCTACGCTGCCGAACTGCGCGACGACGTGGCCCGCACGCTGCGCAGCGGCGGTGACGACACCCTGCATGTCGCCGTCATCGGCAGTGGCGGCGCCGCCATGGCGGCGGCGATCACCGCGGCTGAACGCGGCGCCCGGGTCACCCTGATCGAACGCGGCACGATCGGGGGCACCTGCGTCAACGTCGGCTGCGTGCCGTCCAAGATCATGATCCGCGCTGCCCACGTCGCGCACCTGCGCCGGACCAGTCCGTTCGACGCCGGTCTGTCGACCGCACCGCCCCGGGTGGACCGCAAGGCGCTGCTCGCGCAGCAGCAGGGTCGCGTGGAGGAGCTGCGCGCGGCGAAATACGAAGCCATCATCGCCGGCAATCCACGCATCAGCCTGCTGCAAGGCACGGCGCGATTCACGGATGCGCACACGCTCGCAGTCACCCTGCGCGACGGCGGTCAACAGCAGCTGGTCTTCGACCGCGCCCTGGTCGCTACCGGCGCGCGGCCGGCGCTGCCGGCGATTCGCGGCCTGCAGGACACACCGTACTGGACCTCCACCGATGCACTGGCCGGCGATGTCATTCCGCCGCGACTGCTGGTGATCGGAGCCTCGGTGGTGGCGGTCGAACTGGCGCAGGCCTGGGCCCGCCTGGGCAGCACGGTCACGATCATCGCCCGCAGCCGTCTGCTGGCGCACGAAGACCCGGCCATCGGCGAAGCCCTGCAGGCCATCTTCCGCGACGAGGGCATCACGGTACTCACGCAAACGCCGAGCCGGTCCATCGCCCATGCGGACGGCGTATTCGCCGTGCGCACCGACCGCGGCGAACTGCGCGGCGAGCGTCTGCTGGTCGCCGCCGGCCGCACCCCTAACACGGACGGACTCGGCCTCGAGGCCATCGGCGTTGCCACCGACGGCCATGGCTGCGTGCTCGTCAACGACCATCTGCAAACTGCCGTGCCGCACATCTATGCCGCGGGCGACTGCACCAGCCTGCCGCCGTTCGTCTACGTGGCCGCCGCGGGCGGCTCGCGCGCGGCCGTCAACATGACCGGTGGCGATGTCGCGCTGGATCTGGGCAGCATGCCGGCGGTGATCTTCACCGATCCGCAGGTTGCCAGCGTCGGCCTGGACGAAGCCGCGGCGCAACGCCGGGGAATCGCCACCGACAGCCGCAGGCTGAGCCTCGACCACCTGCCGCGCGCGCTCGCCAATTTCGACACTCGCGGTTTCATCAAGATCGTCGCCGAGGCCGGCTCGGGCCGCATCCTCGGCGTGCAGGCGGTCGCCGACGGCGCCGGCGAACTGATCCAGACGGCGGCACTCGCCGTCCATCACGGCATGATGGTCGCCGAGCTTGCCGCGCAACTGTTCCCGTACCTGACCATGGTCGAGGGGCTGAAGCTCTGCGCCCAGGCCTTCAGCAAGGACGTCAGGCAGCTGTCGTGTTGCGCGGCCTGACGCGAGCCGCATTCAACAGCAGCCGTGCACTCCATGCTGCGCGTGTCCGGCCTGCGCCGCCGCGCCACGGGTCAGCCCCTGACCGCTGGCGGCGGCGTGGTCGGCCAGCACCTGCGCCACCACCTGCGACACGCGCTTGCCGGTGGGGATGTGCAGAAACTCGTTGGGACCGTGGGCATTGGAGTGCGGACCGAGCACGCCGGTGATCAGAAACTGCGCGCCGGGAAACTTCTCGCCCAGCATGCCCATGAACGGAATCGTCCCGCCCTCGCCCATGAATGCGGCCGGCGCACCGAACGCGGCCTGCGAGGCCTGGGCGACCGACTGCGCCAGCCATGGCGACAGCGGTGGTGCATTCCAGCCGCTGGAAGCCTTTTCCAGCTCGAAACCGACCTTGCAGCCGTAGGGCGGGTCGCGCTCGAGCAGGCGTTTGACGATCTCGCCGGCCTTGCCGCCGTCCAGCGTCGGCGGCAGGCGCAGGCTGAGCTTCACGGCGGTGTAAGGACGCAGCACGTTGCCGGCACTGCCCAGTGACGGCAGGCCCTCGACGCCGGTGACCGCGAGCTGCGGGCGCCAGGTGCGGTTGAGCACCAGCTCGACGAGGTCGTCGGCGACCGGCCGCATGCCGGGCAGGAACGGAAACTTGGCGTACACGTCGGCATCCAGCACCGCAGCGGCTTCACGCGCCTGCGCCCGTCTCTGGGCGGGGATTTCGGCGTGCAGTTCGCGCGGACGGATCGCGCCGGTCAACTCGTCCTCCAGCCGCGACAGGATCTGCCGCAGCACGCGAAAGCTCGACGGCACCACGCCGGAGGCGTCGCCCGAATGCACGCCCTCCTCCAGCACCTGCACGCGCAGCACGCCGCCGGTCATCCCGCGCAGGCTGGTGGTCAGCCACAGCTGCTCGTAGTTGCCGCAACCCGAGTCCAGGCACACCACCAGTGACGGCCTGCCGATGCGCGCGGCGAGGTGATCGACGTAGTGCGGCAGGTCGTAGCTGCCGGACTCCTCGCAGGCCTCGATCAGGATCACGCAACGCGCGTGCGGCACGCCCTGCCCGCGCAGCGCCAGCAGCGCCGCCAGCGCACCGAACAGCGCGTAGCCGTCATCGGCGCCGCCGCGACCGAACAGCTTGTCACCCTTGCGCACCGGCGTCCACGGACCCGTCCCGTCGGCCCAGCCATTCATCTCCGGCTGCTTGTCGAGATGACCGTAGAGCAGCACGGTGTCATCCGCGCGCGCCGGCGATCCGATGCTCGCCGGCACGTCCATGAAAATCAGCGGTGTGCGCCCCGGCAGCCGCACGACCTCCAGCGTCGCACCGGGGAGGTCGGGAAGCTTGTCGCGCGCCCAGCGCTCCAGCAGCGCGACCGCGGCGTCCATGTGACCGTGCTCGGCCCACTGCGGATCGAACATCGGCGACTTGTTGGGGATGCGGATGTAGTCGGTCAGCTGCGGCACCACTTCGTCATCCCACAGGCTGCCGATGTCGCTCTCGATGCGCTGCAGGTCCATGCCATGCTCCGGTCGTGTCGCTGCATTTTAGCGCCGGCGCGCCTGTAGGCCGTACCTCACAGCGGCTGCCGCGACGCGCGGACGCTTTCGGCCTGCCGCGGCCGGCAGCCCGGACCCTGGATCGGGCACGACACTGTCGCCTCGGCCCGACTGCGGCCCTCAACCAGGAGAATCGTCATGCGTTCCATGCTCGCCGCCCTCGCTCTCGTCCTCTGTCTAGTGCTCGCCACGCCGGTCCTCGCCGGAGCACCGGTGGACATCAATCGCGCCGACGCCCAGACCCTGGCCATCTCGCTGGACGGGATCGGTCTGTCCAAGGCCAAGGCCATCGTCGAGTACCGCCAGGCCCACGGCCCATTCAGGAGCGCCGACCAGCTGACCGAGATCAAGGGCATCGGCGCGCGCACCGTCGAGCGCAACCGCGCCAATATCCTGCTCAACGGCGCGCGTCCGGCCGCGGTCGCCATCAAGCCGACCGCCAAGCCGGCCGGCAAACCGGCTGCCGGACACAAGTAAGCCGCCTGCAGCCCCCGGCGATGATCCGGGGGCTGCGGCATCGCAGCCCGTCGCGCGCTACACTCGCGCCCCGCGCAAGCCGGGCCGCCATGATGATTCTTCCCCGTTACCGCATCGCGCCATCCACCATCCCCGGCGCGGGCAAAGGCCTGTTCCTGGACCAGCCGGTGATGGCCGGGCGCATCGTGGTGGCCCCGGACGCGATCCCGCAGACCTACGGCTTCGAGGAGATCACCGGTACCCCCGACCTGGCCGCCCTGCTTCACACCAGCGTGCGCTGGTTCGAAGACCGCTACACCCTGTCGCCGGACTGGCCCGACGAGTGCTATGTCAACCACAGCTTCGTTCCGACCGGGCTGTGGCATCTCGGGTTCGTCTTTGCCGCCAGCGACCTCCTGGCCGGCGTCGAGTTGACGGTGGACTACCGCCACCTGCTTGCGCCGGGCCAGGAGGAAAGCTTTCGCGACGCCGAAACCGGCACCGCCATCATCGGTTTTGACTGGCGCGACAGTCTGGCCGGCTCGACGCGGGCACTCGCTGCACTGCTGGGCTGAGCGCCATGAACGCGATCCCGCTGATCGAAACCACGCGCCTGCGCCTGACCGCGCTCACGGAGCACCATTTCGACGCTTATGCGGCGATGCTGGGCGACCCCGAGAGCACCCGCTGGGTCGGCGACGGCCAGCCGCTGGACCGCATCAATGCCTGGCGCTCGATGGCAATGCTGCTCGGACACTGGCAATTGCGCGGCTACGGGATGTGGGCGCTGGAAGCCCGCGAGGATGGCCGCTTCGTCGGCCGCGCCGGATTGCTGCGCCCGGAGGGTTGGCCGGATCTCGAGGTGGGCTGGATGCTCACCCCCGAGGCGCGCGGCCATGGTTACGCCACCGAGGCCGCGCGCGCGGCGCTGGAGTTCGCCTGGCGCACGCTGCGTGTCCCGCGTGCTATCAGCCTGATCCGCCCTGGCAATCTGGCCTCGGAGCAGCTGGCGAAACGACTGGGCGGCGAACTGGTCGATACGATCGACTTCGGTGGCGCGCCGGCGCAGGTGTTTGCGTACCATCCCCCGCACGCCTGAAGCGCGCCGCCATCGGCGTGACGTGGTCAATGCCTGCCGGGGGAATCGCATGACCCAGTTCCTGCTGAAGACACTGATTTCGGCCCTGCTGATCGCCGGCGCCGCCGAGCTGGGCAAGCGCTCGCCGACCGCCGGCGCGCTGCTGGTCTCGCTGCCGCTGACCTCGCTGCTGGCGATGATCTGGCTGTGGCACGACAGCCACGATCCGGCGCGACTGGCGGCTTTCGCCAGCGATGTGCTGTGGCTGGTCTTGCCCTCGCTGGCGCTGTTCGTGGTGCTGCCGTGGATGCTGCGCGCCGGCTACGGCTTCTGGCTCAGCCTCGGGGCCGGCATCGCGGCGACGCTGGCCGCCTACGCGCTCAGCCTGCGCCTGCTCACGTTGCGCTGACGTGCCGATTCTAGCCGCCATTCCCGCGCCCTCCTTGCGCGACGAGCCTTGGGCCAACGGCGCCGGGCGCACGACGGTGCTGGCGGTCGGCCCGGGGGCACTGGACTGGCACTGGCGCATCAGCATCGCGACGATCGATCAGCCCTGCGCCTTCTCGACCCTGCCGGGCGTGCGCCGCTGGATGGCGCCGCTGGACGGCGGCATCGAACTGTCCTTCCCCGACGGCCGCATCCTGCGCGCGCCGCGTCTGGGCGTGCTCGAATTCGCCGGCGCTCCGGCACCGACCTGCACGTTGCCCGATGGGCCGACCCGCGACTTCAACCTGATGCTGCGTTCGAACCAGACGGCGCGCCTGCTGGCGCGGCCGCTGGTCGGCTCGATGGTGCTGCTGCCGGAACCGGCGGTGCGCTGGTTCGTGCATGTGATCGCCGGCCGCGCGCACCTGTCCGCCGCGGGCGAGATGCTGGACATCGCCCAGGGTCGCAGCGCGTGGGTGGATGCCGGGGCGGCGCGCGGACGCGTCACGCTGGATGGCGCCGGCGAGGTGGCGCTGGTACGGCTGGCGCCGGCCTGATCAGACCATGCGGTCGTCGCGAGTCCAGATCACATCCTGCTCGACGCGCACCGGAAACGTCGCCACCGGCACATAGGCCGGCGCGCACAGCGCCGCGCCGCTGCGCAGATCGAAGCGTGCGCCGTGGCGTGGACACTCGACCTCGAAGCCGTGGCGCTCGCCGCCAGCCAGCTCACCGTCATCGTGGCTGCAGCGATCCTCGATCGCGTACAACTGCCCGTCGATGTTGTAGACCGCGATCGAGGTATCGCCGTCCCAGACCACGCGGAACTCGCCCGGCAGCAGCTCGGCGCGCGCGGCGACGCGTACCCAGCCTGCCGTCTCCGCGCTCATGCCGGCGTCTCCGCGCACAGCGGCTTTTCCAGCCTCTCGAAGCGCAGGTCGGCGCGTCGGGGCAGGCCGAAGCGGGGGTCGCCGTAGGGAAACGCCTTGTATTCGCCGGTGCGGCGATAGCCGCGGCGTTCGTACCATGCGATCAGCTCGGCGCGCACGTCGATCACCGTCATCGCCATCACCGCGCAGCCCCATTCCATGCGCGCGATGCGTTCGGCCTCGGCAAGCAGCGCGCGACCGAAGCCGCTGCCCTGTTCGCCCGGACGGACCGCGAACATGCCGAAATAGCAGTGTTGCGCGCCCTCGCGCTCGATGTGACAGCAGGCCAGCAGCCCATGCCCCGGCCCCAGGTCCGTCGCAGCCACCTGCCCTGAGCCGGCCGAAAGGCGTTCCGCCAGCATGACCCGGCTGTCCGCACGCGCGATCAGCGCGTCGACTTCGAGCGGGTCGGTGCGCTGGCCGTCGAGCAGGTCGGCCTCGGTGGTCCAGCCGGCACGGCTGACATCCCCGCGATAGGCCGATTCGACGAGCGCGACGATGGCGGCGACGTCGCCGGCGGTGGCGGCACGGAAGTGGACTGGCGTCACGCAGGTAGCTCCGTGGTGGCACACGACTCACCGCGCAGTGCCGCGCTCAGCGTGGCAAACGGCAGCAACGCGCACTTGCGTCGCGCCGGATAGCGGGCGAGCTCGGACAGCGCATTGAGCGCGCCCAGTTCGGCGATCTCGGCGATCCCGCCGCCGATCAACGTGGCAAAACCGCGTTCGAGCAGAGCCAGATCATCGCGGCCGCGGCCAAGCGCAAGGTCGCCCAGCAGCGAAGCGGTCGCGGTGGCGATCGCGCAGCACTCGCCTTCGAAAGCGTAGGCCGTGACACGGTCTTGCTCGACGCGCACCTCGATGCGCAACCGGTCGCCGCACAGCGCGTTGACGCCCTCGGCGGCCTGTGCCGGCGGCGCCAGTCGGCCGAGGCGCCGCGGCGCGCGGTGGTGGTCGAGCACGATGTCGCGGTAGGGTCCGATGGCACTCATGCGGCGATTCCGGTTCCGGTGCGGGCCGCCGGCTTCAGGCCAGGAGCCGGCGCACCTTGTCGAGTGCGGCCACGAAGCGGTCGATCTCGTCGGTGGTGTTGTAGAACGCGAACGAGGCGCGGCAGGTCGCCGGCACGCCATAGAACTGCATCAGCGGGTGCGCACAGTGGTGACCCGAGCGCACCGCGATGCCTTCGAGATCAAGCAGGGTAGCGAGATCATGCGCGTGCGCGCCCGCGACCAGGAACGAGATGATCGCCGCCTTGCCGGATGCCTCGCCGACGATGCGCAGGCCCGGCACGCTGTGCAACGCGTCGGTGGCGTAGGCCAGCAGCTCGCGCTCGCGGGCGAGGACATTCGCCATGCCCAGACCTTCGAGGTACTGCACCGCCGCGCCAAGGCCGACGAATCCGGCAATGTTGGGCGTGCCGGCCTCGAAGCGGTGCGGCGGGTCGGCGAAGGTGGTGCCGGCGAAGCGCACCTCGCGGATCATCTCGCCGCCGCCGAAGAACGGCGGCATCGACTCCAGCCGCTCGCGCCGCGCCCACAGTCCGCCGGTCCCCGTCGGGCCGCACATCTTGTGGCCGGTGAAGGCGTAGAAGTCGCAGCCGATGGACTGCACGTCGACCGGCATGTGCGGCACCGCCTGCGAGCCGTCCACCAGCAGCGGAATGCCGCGCCGCCGGCACTCGTGCGCCAGTTCGCGCACCGGATTGACGGTGCCGAGCACGTTGGAGACGTGCGTCACTCCGGCGAGCCTGACCTCGGGCGTCAGCAGCTCGACGAAGCGCTCCACGATCAGTTCGCCGCGCTCGCTGATCGGCGCCACCTTCAGCGTCGCGCCGCTGCGCGCGCAAACCAGCTGCCACGGCACGATGTTGGCGTGGTGCTCCATCTGCGTGACCAGCACCGTATCGCCGGGCTGCAGTCGCGGCTGCAGATTGCTGTAGGCGACCAGATTGATCGCCATGGTGGTGCCCGAGGTCAACACCAGTTCGCCGGGCGAACCGGCGCCGATGAAGCGCGCCAGTGCCGCGCGTGCGCCCTCGTAGGCAGTCGTGGCCTCCTCGCTGAGCGCGTGCACGGCGCGGGCGACGTTGGCGTTGTGCTGCCGATAGAAGCGATCCACCGCCTCGATCACCACTGCCGGCTTCTGCGACGTATTGGCGCTGTCGAAATAGACCAGCGGCTTGCCGTGCACCGTGCGCGCCAGCA
>JAJYDI010000077.1 GCA_021777635.1 Pseudomonadota bacterium | reverse complement strand
GCAGCGCGGGCGTGTCATCACCAGATGCAGGGCCTCGGCATCCCCCAGCCGCTGCGCGGCGGCTTCGCGCGCTTCCGCGAGCAGCGGCGGACGGCGATCGACGTGGTGCGAGTCGGTGGCGAGGATGTGCACGATCCCCTCGTCGAGCATGCGCTCGGCCCAGTAGCGCGGGCGCCGCCCGAAGCGACCGGTGACGCTGCCGGCGGTGACCTGCATCCAGGCGCCGGCGCGCGCCAGGCGCGGAAACACGGCATAGCGGTCCTCGATCCAGGTCAGCCGCTCCGGATGCGTGATCACCGGCACGTAGCCGGCCGCCATCACCGCGAACACGGACGCCTCGAAACGCGGCGGCTCGACATGATGCGGCGGCTCGAACAGGAAATAGCGGCTGCCGCCCAGCGTCGGGATGCGCCCGCTGCGCAGGCCCTCGACCAGGTCCGGCGTCAGGTGCGTGTCGGCGCCGATGGTCAGCTCCAGCGCGATGCCGGCCGCGGCCAGCTCGGCGCGCAGCCCATCGATCGCCGCGGCGATGCCGGCGGCGGTGTTCGCGTACAGACCCGGGTAGATATGCGGGGTGCAGGCGACCGTGGTGATGCCGTCGGCGGCCGCCATGCGCGCCATCGCCAGCGCCACGCCGAGATCGGGTGCGCCGTCGTCGATCCCCGGCAGCATGTGGCAGTGCAGATCCAGCATGCAGGCCCCCCTCCGAGAGCCCGCACCATAGCGTGGATGCCCGGGGCGGTGCCAGCCGCAGCCGGAGCGCCCGGGATCCGCAGGCCTCCGCGACGGGTTGCGAAACCGCGAAACCGCGCGTCGCGACCCGCGCCCGGCCGGTCGTCGCCGTCGCCGGCACCTCCCGGTGCCGGCGACGCCTGCAGTCGGCTAGAAGTTCTGCGTGAAGCGGATGCCCACGGTCAACGGCTGGTCGGTGACCGTGTAGACCTGACCGTTGGGATAGGCCGGCACCACGTTGTGCGCCGCGCACACCGTGGCCGCGCACTCGGCGTACTTGAACAGCTGCGCGCGGTTGTCGAACACGTTGTTCACGTAGACGTCCACCGACCAGCTGTCGTTGCTGATGCCGGCCGAGAGGTTCACCGTGTTGTAGGCGGCCAGATCCCCGATCAGGCCATTCTGCAGCACGCGCAGATCCGACGTGCGGGTGCCGACATGCACGACCGCGGCCTGGACGAAGGCTTCCTTCGCGCCGACGTCGAAGGTGTAGCGCGCGATGAGATTGCCCTTGAACCGCGGCGTCACCGGCAACTGGGTGCCGCTGGGCGCCTGCGGCCCGGTCACGGCGGTACCGGTCAGCGGGTTGATCGTGCCGGCCGGACAGACCGTGATCGGGGTGCCGCTGGGGTCGGTGAAGCCGCAGTAGTTCGCGGTCAGCTTGGCATCGTAGAAGGCCACGCCGGCGCTGAGCTGCAGGTTGTAGGTGGCAGCCCAGTTCAATTCCGACTCAAGTCCGTAGATGCGCGCCTGATTGGCGTTCTTGATTTCGGTCAGGCCGTTGGCACCGAGGATGCTGAACTGGAAGTTCTTCCAGTCCTGCCGGAAGACCGCGCCGTTGAACGACAGCCGGTTGTTGAACCAGGTCGTCTTCCAGCCCGCTTCCAGGTTGGTCAGGTAATCGGACTTGTAGGGTGGCAGGGTGGCGCGGCGGTTGATGCCGCCGGGGCGATAGCCCTCGGAGCGGGTGATGTAGAGCAGTTTCGTCGGCGACAGGTTCCAGGTCAGGTTGACCTTGCCCAGCGAACCGGTTTCACGCACGTCCTTGTTGAAGTCCAGGCACGGCGCGCCGTTGTAGGGGGTGGGCGAGATGCAGCCGGCGACCCCGTAGTTGGACGTCGGCGCGAATCCGTTGCTGAACCCGAAAAAGCCGCCCAGGCTGTTGTTGGAGCGGAAGAAGCGCCCGCCGATCGTGCCGGTCAGCGTGTCGGGGATCAGATCGTAGGAAAGCTCGCCGAACACGGCCTCTTCCTTGTCGACCCGGGTCTGCTCGGTCAGCCAGAGGGTATCGGGCCAGCCGGGGATGGACAGGCTGCTGGCCAGGCCGTCGATCATGTAGCGCTGCTGGATGTCGTGCACCTGCTTCTGCCAGAACAGGCCGCCCACCAGGCGCAGGCGGTCGGATCGCGGCGACGCGATGCGCAGCTCGTGGCTGTCCATGGCGTAGCCGTCGCGGGCCCGGATGTGCTGGGACGGATTGATCAGCGCGCCGCTGTTGTCGTAGATGTAGGTGCCGTAGCCGTACAGGGTGTCGTACCAGAACGAGTAGTCGCTGTAGTCGTACTGCTCATCCTGGTGCCGGCCGAGATGGGCGTAGGCATAGGTCAGGTCGAAATTGCCGATCTTGCCCTGGACCGTCAGCGCCGCCTGCCACCAGCGATCCGAGGTGCGCTCGGGATAGAAGTGCATGATCGACAGGTCGCCCACCGACGGGTCGCTGGCGGCGTTGCCGTTGGCGATCGTCTTCTGCGCGCTGAGCGATGCCAGGACCGACCAGCGGTCGTTGAGGTCGACCTTCAGTTCCGCGCGCCCGCCCTCGGTATCGACGGTGTTGTAGTTGTTGCGGGCGGCGTGCGTGCACACCAGCAGGCTCGAGGGCGTGCAGCTCGGGGCGTTGCTGACCGCGCCGCCCCAGCTGGGGAACGTGCGCGAGCCGGCCACGTTGTCGATGTAGCCGGCGTCGTGCTCCTTCCAGCCGACCAGCCTGATCGCCGCGCCCTTGTTGATCGGGATGTTGACCATGCCCTCGGCGACATGACCCACGCCGCCGCTCGCGACGGTGTCGACGCCGACGCTGTAGCTGGCGGCGAAGGCGCCGGGATCGGGCTTGTTGGTGATGATGCGCAAGGCACCCGATTCCGCGCTGGCGCCGTAGAGCGTGCCCTGCGGGCCCGCCAGGGCCTCGACGCGCGCGATGTCGTACATGTGGATGTCGAGCGGCCCCTGGATGGTGGTGACCGGCTCCTCGTCGAGATAGACGCCGACGCTCGGTTGCGGCCCGGAATGGTTGCCGTCGCCGCCGCTGGCCACGCCGCGCATGTAGATCTCGGTGAAGTCGGGGCCGTAGCTCTGGTAGGAGACGCTGGGCAGATACTGGGCGTAGTCGTTGAAGCTGTTGATGTGCAGCTGCTCGAGCTTCTGCGTATCGAGCACCTGGATGCTGATCGGAACCTTCTGCAGGTTTTCCCGGCGCTTTTGCGCCGTCACGGTGACCGTGCCCAGCGTCACCACCTTCGCTTTCGCGGCCGGCGTCCCGGCCGGTGCCGCGGGCTGTGCCGCGTCCTGCGCGTAGGCCGGCGCCGCCATGGCCAGGCAGATCGCCACGGCCAGCGGCATCCGGGTCAGTTTCGCGTGGTGCCTCGTGTGTGCTTGTTGCCGTCTTGCCCTGCGCATGAGCGACCCCCTCGAGTCATGTCGATCAGCCGACATTGGCTGTATCGCTTGCTTGTTCCGGCACGTCGGGATATCGCTGCGCGATCGGCCCGAGTGCCGTTTCCAGCGGCGCCAGCCATGGCGCGTAGTGACGCCAGTGATCCACCCCGTCCCGGTAGATCGGTCGGCGCACCTGTTCCGAACTGGCCGTGCGTACCGGACGCACGTTCTCGAAGAACCGCAGGCAGGACGCCTCGAACGGCAGTCCGCAGTAATCGAGCAGGCGGCGCACCTCGGTCGCGGTGTCCTCGACCAGGCGCTCGTAGAGGACGCGGTGGATGCGCCCGGGCAGTACCGCGTCGAAATGCGCCATCAGCGCCACGTAGTCGCGGTAGTAGCGGCCGAGATCCTCGAGGCTGTAGCTGAAGCTCTGGCCGCGCGCGAAGTGCTGCTTGAAGCCCGAGAAGCAGCAGGCCAGCGGGTGCCGCCGGGCATCGATGATCTTCGCGTTCGGCAGGATCAGCTGGATCAGGCCGACGTGCATGAAGTTGTTGGGCATCTTGTCGATGAACAACGGCGCCGCGGTCTTGCGCAGGATTCGGGTGTGGGCGAGGTAGTGCTCGCCGAGCCCGCGCAGGGCCTCGGCGTCGAGCGCGGCCAGCGCCTCGTGATAGGGCATTGCGCTGTCGGGGTCGCCCTGTTCGCGCAGCATCCGCGTGATCGAGATGATCTCGGGCAGCTCCATCGTGCCTTCGACCTGGCTGTGGCTGGACAGGATCTGCTCGATCAGGGTGGACCCGGCGCGCGGCAGGCCGACGATGAAGATCGGATCGCGCGCCGGACTGCCGGCGCCGGCGCGCGCGGCGAAGAAATCGCGCGTGTACATCGCCCGGATGTGGCGCACGCGCTGGCTGGTGTCGTCGGCGCGGTAATGCAGCTGCGCACGGCGGATCGCGTTGCCCCGCGCGTAGTGCCGGAACGAGGGTTCGAACTCGGCCGCATCCTCCAGCGCCTTGCCGATCGCGAACTCCAGGTGCAGGCGATCCTCGTCGCCGAGGTCGTCGCGCGCCAGCTGCCGGCGCATGACGGCGAGGTCATCGACGTCGAAACGGAAGGTCTTGAGATTGGCCAGGCTCCACCAGACCTCGCCGAAGGACGGCTCGTCCTGCAGGCTGCGGCGGTAGGCCGCGATGGCGCGCTCGCCGTGGCCGGCGGTCTTGAGCGCGTGCCCGTAGCTCATCCACACCTTCGGGTGGTGCGGGTGCTGCGCGAGCAGGTCGGCATAGATCTGCAGCGCGGCGTCGTAGTCGCCGGTCCGGCACAGCACCACCGCCTTGAGATTGCGGTAGCCGGGATGTCCGGGCTCGGCCGCCAGCAGGCGCTCGATCTCGACCAGGGCCTGCTCCGGCTGGTTGTTGCGGTGCAGCGCCTGGGCATAGTTCTGGCGCGCGGCCTGAAAGCCCGGCGCCAGTTCCAGGCAGCGCGCCAGTAGCCGGCAGGTGTCCTCGTAACGTCCCAGGCGTGCGGCGACCTCGGCGAACATGCGGATCGCGGCGACGTCGGTCGCTGCTCCCTGGAGGTGCCCGCGCAGCAGAGTCTCGGCCTCGGGCAGGCGGTTTTCCGCCAGCGCCGCGGCCGCGGCGATCAGGCCCGGGTCGCCGGTGGCATGGTGCACGTGCTGCGCATAGGCGGTGTCCGCGGCGGCGGCCTCGCCGGCCGCCCGCAGGTGATCGCCGAGCACGCGCCAGGCCTGCGGCAGATCGGGCTTCAGGGCCACCGCCCGGCGCAGCGCGGCGATGGCGTCCTGGCCGCGCCCGGCACGCCCCAGGGCCCGGCCCAGATCGAATTGGACGAGGGCCCAGTTCGGCTGCGCCTGGGCGAGCGGGACCAGGATGTCGAGGGCGCCCTGCAAGTCGCCTTGCGCCGCCTTGGCCGCCGCCAGCAGGCGCAAGGCGGCGGGATGGTGGGCGGCCACCTTGAGGATCTCCTCGGCTTGCGCGCCGGCCAGCACCGGATCGCGGTCGAGCAGATGGGCGGCGTGAGCCAGCGCCTGGTCCAGTGTGCCGGTGGGCGTGGCCTCGCTCACGCGGCACGCCGGCACGGGCGAGTCGCAGGCGAAGCCGGGCTCGGCGACACGGGCATGGGGCAACGGCTCCTTACAGGTCTTGCAGCGCTCAATTACGACTTTGTTGGCAATCTAACGATGTTTTTACGCGGCCGGTAGGGGGTCGGCGAAAAAAGATGCCTCCTCACGATCCGGCGGGGTCGGCGGTCGCGGGGGCTCGCCGTCGGCAGCGGGTGCCGCAGCCGCCCGGACCCGGCGCCGGCGCCTGTGCGTTAATGCGCCGCGATCGCCCGCCAGGCCCGAGCACCATGAGAGACCCGCGCTACGACATCCTGTTCACGCCGGTGACGATCGGCCCGGTCACGGCGAAGAACCGCTTTTTCCAGGTTCCGCATTGCAACGGCATGGGCCACGCGATGCCGCTCGCGCATGCCGCGATGCGCGAGATCAAGGCCGAGGGCGGCTGGGCGGTCGTGTCGACCGAGGAGTGCGAGATCCATCCGAGCAGCGACCTCACGCCCTATGTCGAGGCCCGCCTCTGGGACGACCGCGACATTCCGGCGCTGGCGCTGATGTGCGACAAGGTGCATGCCCACGGCGCGCTCGCGGCGCTGGAGCTGACGCACAACGGCCCGACCGCGTCCAACCTGTATTCGCGCGAGGTGTTGCTGGCGCCCTCGCACCAGCCGTCCAAGTACGGCTACCCGTCGCAGGCGCGCGCGATGACCCTGCACGACATCCGCGAGTACCGGCGCTGGCATCGCGAGGCGGCGCTCCGCGGCCGACGCGCCGGCATGGACATCATCTATGTCTACGCGGCGCACGATCTGTCGCTGCCGATGCACTTCCTGCAGCGCCGGCGCAACCAGCGCACTGACGCCTACGGCGGCTCGCTTGAAAACCGCGTGCGGCTGCTGCGCGAAGTCCTGCAAGACACCCGGGACGCGGTCGGCGACCGCTGCGCCGTCGCCCTGCGCTTCGCCACCGAGGAACTGCTCGGGCCCGGCGGCGTCGAGCTGGCGGAGGCGCGGGACATCGTCGGCATGCTCGCCGAGCTGCCGGACCTGTGGGACGTCAACGTGGCCGCCTGGTACAACGATTCGGTACCCTCGCGCTTCGCCGCCGAGGGCGCCCAGGAACCGTTCATCGACTTCGTCAAGCAGACCACCCGCAAGCCGGTGGTGGGTGTCGGCCGCTTCACTTCGCCCGACACCATGGTGTCGCAGATCCGGCGCGGCGTGCTCGACCTGATCGGCGCGGCCCGCCCGTCGATCGCCGATCCGTTCCTGCCGCGCAAGATCGAGGAAGGCCGGATCGACGACATCCGCGAGTGCATCGGCTGCAACATCTGCGTGTCCGGCGACATGACGAGCTCGCCGATCCGCTGCACGCAGAACCCGACCATGGGCGAGGAATGGCGGCGCGACTGGCATCCGGAGCGCATTCCGGCCGCGCGCTCGGCCCGCCGCGTGCTGGTGGTCGGCGCCGGGCCGGCCGGGCTGGAGGCCGCGCGCGCCCTGGGTCAGCGCGGTCACGAGGTGAGTCTCGCCGAGGCCCGCCGCGAACTCGGCGGACGCGTCACCCGCGAGGCGCGCCTGCCGGGCCTGGCCGAGTGGGCGCGGGTGCGCGACTGGCGCGTCGGCCAGATCGGCAAGCTCGCCAACGTGGTCGTCTACCTCGACTCGACCCTGTCCGCGCAGGACGTGCTCGACTTCGGCGCCGAGCACGTCGTGATCGCCACCGGCTGCCGCTGGCGCCGGGACGGCTATGGGCGCAGCAACGGCTTGGGCATCGCCGGCTTCGCGGACAACGCCCGCGTGTTCACGCCCGACGACCTGATGGACGGCCGCCTGCCGGAAGGGCGCGTGGTGGTGTTCGACGACGACGGCTTCTACTACGCCAGCGTCGCGGCCGAACGCCTGCGCCAGCACGGCTGTGAGGTGACCTGCGTGACCGCGGACGACGGCATCGCGCCGTGGAGCCAGCACACCCTCGACTACCGGCATATCCGCAAGCGCATGGCGGAGCTGGGCATCCGGTCGATGGTCGCGCACAACATCACCCGCTTCGAAGACGCCACGCTGACGCTCGAGGACACCTGGGATCACCGGCCGCGCGAACTGCGCTGCGACGCGGTCATCAGCATCACCGCGCGGGTGCCCCACGATGCGCTGTACCAGGAATTGCTGGAACGCGAGGCGGACCGGGCCGCTGCCGGCATCCGCTCGCTGCGCTGCATCGGCGACGCCGAGGCGCCGGGCCTGATCGCGCACGCGGTCTACGCCGGTCACCGCCTGGCGCGCGAACTCGAGGAACCCCGCAGCGCCGACGTGCCCTTCAAGCGGCATTTCCATGCCGCGCCCGCCGACGATCCGCCGCGCGATCGTCCGGCGTGACGCGATCGGACCGGCCGCGATCGGCATGGTGCCGTTGAGAGGAGTCGAACCTCCGACCTACTGATTACGAATCAGTTGCTCTACCAACTGAGCTACAACGGCGCAGCCGCGCATTCTAGGCGGGCGCCGGGTGGCTCACAAGCAGCGCCCGCCGCCACGTCCTCCCGACTCACCAGCAATCGCCGTTGCCGGTGGTGCCGGATTCCGCCTTGACCCCGGTGTGGTCCAGCGTCAACGTGGCGCACGCATCGTCGGCCTGCACGCCCTGCGGCGTGGCGCTGAGGGTGTAGGCCTGCGCGCTGCGCGCGGTGGCCACGCTGAGCGTGTAGTAGCCCCGCTCGGAATCACCACTGCCGAAACCGAGGTCCGCGAGCGTGTCGGCATAGCGATGGAAGCTGGTGTAGTGACGCTCCTCGGCCAGGGCGACGCGCAGCAGCAGGTCCTTGCCGTCGCCGCGGCGCGCGCGGAAGGCCTGGTTCTGGTACGCGGGAATCGCGACCGCGGCGAGGATCGCGATGACCACCAGCACGATCATCAGCTCGATCAGGGTGTAGCCGGCGCCGGCACGCCACCCGCGCCGGCACGCGGGCGCTCCGACGGACGCGACCCCGGGAGCCCTCACGGCGCATCCTGCAGCACGCGCCACGAACGGCGCCGCCAGTAGGCATCACCCAGGCTGAAAGTGCTGCCATCCGGCAGGGTGATGCCCGGCAGCAGCAGCCGGCCGCCGCCGATGCGCGCCGCGACCGGCAGCAGGCCCGCCACCGGCGGATGGGATACCGCCGCGCCGGCGACGCCGTAGCCGGGGCGTACCGGCCGGCCGGCCGCCAGTGCGCCCGGACCCGCAGCGGGTCCGCCGTTGGCGGCTTGGACCACCAGCACCGCGCCGTCGCGGCCGGGGTTGCAGGGGTCATCGCCACCGGGGATCAGCGTGACCAGGATCGCGCGCTGGCTGTCGAACAGCGCGGTGGGCGTGACGACGCTGCGCTCGCCGGCACGGGTATCGAGCAGGAAGAACCAGCCGTCGCGGCTGCCCGTCAGCGGCGCATCGGTGAGGATCCGCACGCCGTCGGCGAGCGTGTCCAGGTCCTGTTGCAGCAGCGAATCGTCGCTGATCGGATAGACCGCCGCATGACGGCCGTAGTCGCGCAGGCCGTAGAACGCCTGGGCCGGCGTGCCGCGGGTGGCGCGGTCGGACAGCCCCAGATACTTGCCGGTGCCGAAGACGACATCGAATCGACGCGTCAGCGCGTCGGGAAACAGGCGCGGCATCATCGTGATCGGACGGCTGCCCGGGGTCAACGGCCTGAACAGCAGATCGACCGCCCAGCGGGACGGGTCGGCATCGGTCAGGTCGAAACGCCAGAGATGGCCCTGCAGATCGCCGGCGAAGGCGACGTCATCGATCAGGTCGCCCTGGTAGTCGCCGAGCACCGGAGCCGCCAGGCCGCTGCTGATGACGGCGGGTTGCGGTGCCGATCCCGTCTTCAGCTCGCGGACCAGCGCACCGGTCTGCGCATCAAGCACGAACAGCGAACTGCCGGTCTCGCTCGCGGCCGGATCGGTGGAGCCGTGCGGGAAGTAACCGCCCGCCACCAGCACCACCCATCGGCCGCTGGCCAGTCGCGCGACATTGGGCCGGCCGTAGGTGTAACCGAGCGCGGCACCGCCG
>JAJYDI010000076.1 GCA_021777635.1 Pseudomonadota bacterium | reverse complement strand
TGCAGGTGCAGGCGCAGCAGAACCAGCTCGGCGGCGTGCAGCGTGACGCCCAGCGCGATGTCAACGCACTGGCGGTCAAGCTCGGCCAGCTCGAGGCGCAATCGCTGCGGCTGGGAGCGTTGGGCGAACGACTGGCGCATGCAGGCAAGCTCGACGGTGGCGAGTTCAATTTCGATGTCCAGCCAGGCGTCGGTGGCCCCGAAATCGCCGCCGGGTCCGCAGCCTTTGGCACGCCGGCCGATCTGCGGCGCAGCATCGCGGCACTGGGCCGGCGCTTCGACCGGCAGCAGGAGCAACTGGCCGCACTCGAGACCCTGCTGCTCGACCACAAGATCGACGTCGCCCTGCAGCCGACCGGCATGCCGGTGCGGGAGGGCTACATCTCGTCCTATTTCGGCATGCGCGCCGACCCCTTCGATGGTCGCAGCGAATTCCACCCCGGCCTCGACATCGCGGCGCCGACCGGGACCGCAATCCATGCCGTCGCCGAGGGGGTCGTCAGCTATGCCGGTGAGCGTTCCGGATACGGTGAAGTCGTCGAGATCGACCATGGCAACGGTTTCATGACCCGCTACGCGCATGCCGAGAAGCTGCTGGTGCATGTCGGCGAGCGTGTGCGTGTTGGTCAGGACATCGCCTTGGTCGGATCCACCGGCCGATCGACTGGGCCGCATGTGCATTTCGAGGTCTGGTATCGCGGCCATTTGGTCAACCCGTTGGCCTACGTGCGCAATCGCCGCTGAGCGCCGCAGCCAGCGGCCACCTTGAATCCCGCGCGCCCTGCCGCCATGCGGAAGGAGGCGCGGGGTGACGTAGTATCATCTGCGCCCTTGCGCGACCCGCGCATCCCTTCTCCTCCTCGAGCGTGCTTCCGCCGATGTTGAACCGTGTCCTGACGAGTATGTTCGGCAGCCGTAATGAGCGCGTGGTGCGCCAGCTGTCGCGGAACGTGGCGCGGATCAACGCGCTGGAACCCCAATGGCTGAAGCTCTCCGACGCCGCGCTGCGCGCGAAGACCGACGAGTTTCGCGCGCGGCTGGCCGGCGGCGAGTCGCTCGATGACCTGCTGCCGGAAGCCTTCGCCAGCGTGCGCGAAGCGTCACGCCGGGTGCTCGGCCAGCGCCATTACGACGTCCAGCTGATCGGCGGCATGGTGCTGCATCTGGGCAAGATCGCCGAGATGCGGACCGGCGAAGGCAAGACTCTGGTAGCGACGTTGCCGGTGTATCTGAATGCGCTGGCGGGCAAGGGCGTGCACGTGGTGACGGTCAACGACTACCTCGCACGCCGCGACTCGGCATGGATGGGCAAGGTCTACAGTTTCCTCGGAATGAGCGTTGGCGTGGTCTGGCCCGGCATGGAAAATGCTGACAAGCAGGGCGCCTATGCGGCCGACATCACCTACGGCACCAACAACGAGTTCGGTTTCGACTACTTGCGCGACAACATGGCGCTGTCGAAAGACCAGCGCTACCAGCGCGGCCTGTTCTACGCGATCGTCGACGAGGTCGACTCGATCCTGATCGACGAGGCGCGCACGCCGCTGATCATCTCCGGTCCGGCCGAGGATTCGCCCGATCTCTACGTCAAGCTAAACCGCATCGTGCCGAAGCTGATCCGCCAGGAGAAGGAAGACGGCGACGGCGACTACTTCGTCGACGAGAAGCAAAAGCAGGTTCATCTGTCCGAGGACGGCATGGAGCACGCCGAGCAGCTACTGCGCGAGGCCGGCGTGATCGAATCCGGCGGCGGCCTCTATGACACCGCCAATCTGGCGGTAGTACATCATCTCAACGCCGGCCTGCGCGCGCATGCGATCTATCACCTCGATGTCGACTACATCGTGCGCGACGGCGAGGTGATCATCGTCGACGAATTCACCGGTCGCACGCTGCCGGGACGGCGCTGGTCCGAGGGCCTGCATCAGGCGGTCGAGGCCAAAGAGGGGGTGCCGATCCAGCGCGAGAACCAGACGCTGGCGACGATCACCTTCCAGAACCTGTTCCGCATGTACGCCAAGCTCGGTGGCATGACCGGTACGGCGGATACCGAGGCCTACGAGTTCCAGACGATCTACGGCCTCGAGGTGGTAGTGATCCCGACTCACCGGCAAATGGTGCGCAAGGACCATCACGACCTGGTGTTCCTGACCCAAGAGGCCAAGTTCAAGGCGGTGGTCGAGGACATCAAGGACTGCCATGCGCGTAGCCAGCCGGTGCTGGTCGGTACGACCTCAATCGAGACCTCCGAGCTGCTGTCCAGGCGCCTGCAGGCTGGGGGCATTCCGCACGAGGTGCTCAACGCCAAGCAGCACGAGCGCGAGGCGCATATCGTCGCCCAGGCCGGCAGCGCGAGCGCGGTCACGATTGCCACCAACATGGCCGGTCGCGGCACCGACATCGTACTCGGCGGCAGCCTCGAGGCTGCCCTAGCCGCGTTGCCGGAGGATGCCGCCGAGAGCGACCGCGCGCGCGTGCGCGACGATTGGCAGCAGCGTCACGATGCCGTTCTCGCCGCCGGTGGTCTGCACATCATCGGCACCGAGCGCCACGAGTCGCGGCGCATCGACAATCAGCTGCGGGGCCGTTCCGGACGCCAGGGTGATCCCGGCTCCTCGCGCTTCTACATCTCGCTTGACGATAACTTGATGCGCATCTTCGGCGGCGAATTCGTCGGCCGCTGGATGCGCGCCTTCGGTATGAAGGAGGACGATGCCATCGAGGAGCGCATGGTCAGCCGCCAGATCGAGAAGGCGCAGCGCAAGGTCGAGCAGCACAATTTCGACATCCGCAAGAACCTGCTCGAATTCGACGACGTTGCCAACGATCAGCGCAAGGTGATCTATGTGCAGCGCAACGAGCTGCTTGAGTCCGAGTCGGTCGCCGATACCGTCGCCGACATCCGCCGCGACGTGTTCGCTGCGCTGGTGCAGCGTCACGTGCCGGCGGACAGTGTCGACGAGCAGTGGGACTTGGCCGGGCTCGATGCCACACTGGAAGGCGAGTACGGCCTCAAGCTCGGACTGCATGACTGGGCCGAGACGCACAGTGACGCCGACCCCGAGGCGATTCTGGAGCGGGTGCAGCAGGCGGCCGATAGCCTGTTCAGCGACAAGGAAGCGGCGGTCGGAGCCGACACCATGCGCGCGCTGGAAAAGCACGTGATGCTGTCGGTGCTTGACAACGCCTGGAAGGAGCATCTGGCCAGCATGGACTACCTGCGCCAGGGCATCTATTTGCGTGGCTACGCCCAGGTCCAGCCCAAGCAGGAGTTCAAGCGCGAATCATTCATCCTGTTCTCGGCGATGCTCGATCGAATCAAGAACGAGATCACCCAGATGCTGGCGCGCGTGCGCGTGCAGAGCGAAGCCGAAGTCGCGGCGATGGAGGCGGAGCAGCAACGTCTGGCCGCGCGTGCGGCGCTGGAGTTCCATCACGCCGAGGTCAGCGGTTTTGCGCCGGAACCGGTCGCGGCCGATCCCGCTGCGCTGCCGGCGGCGGTTGCCGCGGCGATGTCCCCGACGGTGCGCGAAGGACCCAAAGTGGGGCGCAACGACCCGTGCCCCTGCGGCTCGGGGAAGAAATACAAGCAGTGCCACGGCCGGCTGGCGTGACCATCCCTGATGGGCGGCACCGGCCCGCCCGTCCTTAGCCGGGCGCTTGCTGGCGCGAGATGCCCCGGCATCTCGCGGAATCCCTGCCTTGCTCCTGCGGCTTCGGTGGAAAAACACCTCTCCCCGCGCGTCCAAGGGAGAGGGCAGGCAGAGAGCCGCGGTTTCGGTATCTGGCGGGCGCCGCCGCGACCCGCCGGCAAGCGCGAACCCTCCCCCATATTGTTCGAGCGCAACCCGGCAAACAACTCGGCAGCGACCATCGCGCGCAAAGCGCCCGGTGACCGGTGGATGCTCACATGTCGTGCTTTGCGACCTCGAAACCGCGCTGCTGGTAGCCACGCCAGCGCGTACGCGAGCCCTCGCGCGCGCTGGCATCGGCGGCCACCACTTCGAGCACGCGTTCGCAGGCACCCGTTGCGCAGTCGTCGCGCAGGTTGATCAGCAGCGGCCGGTCGGGCGTGGCCAAACCGGGCGGCACGATCAGCACCGCGGTGACCGCGTCATCGTCGTCGCCGGCGATCTGGTGCGGGATGAACGCGTCCTCGTCGAATGCCCACAGCAACTCATCCAGGGCCTCGGCCTGCTCCAGATCACGGGCGAGAATCAGCGTCGGCTGGCGCGCCGCATGGGCACGCCGCACCAGTTCGCAGACCAGCCGCAGCGGCTCGCTTGCGAAGCGAGGCCGGGCGATCAGGTAGAAATCGGCGCGCGGCATGGCAACGCGGGGTCAGCCGCAGCGGTCGATCAGCCACTGCGCCAGCAGGCCGACCGGGCGACCGGTGGCCATGCCCTTGCGGCCTTCGTCCCAGGCAGTGCCGGCGATGTCGAGATGCGCCCAGCGCCGGCCTTCAGTGAAGCGTGCCAAGAAGCACCCGGCGGTGATCGCGCCGGCGCCCTTGCCGCCGATGTTGGCGAGGTCGGCAAACGTGCTCTCGAGCTGGCTGCCGTAGTCGTCCCACAGCGGTAGGCGCCAGGCGCGGTCATGACTCGTTTCGCCGGCCGCAAGCAGCTCGGCGGCGAGATCATCATGTTTGCTCATCAGGCCGGAAGCGTGCTTGCCCAGCGCGATCACACAGGCGCCAGTTAGCGTGGCCACGTCAACGATTGCCTGCGGCTCGAAGCGCTGCACATAGGTCAGCGCGTCGCACAGGATCAGGCGGCCCTCGGCGTCGGTGTTGAGTACCTCGACGGTCAGCCCGGACATCGTCGTCAGCACGTCGCTAGGGCGATAAGCGTCGCCGTCGGGCATGTTCTCCACCGCCGGCACCACGCAGACCAAGTTCAGCGCCAGCTTCAGCTCGACAGCGGCGAGGAACGCTCCCAGCACGCCGGCAGCGCCGCCCATGTCGTATTTCATCTCCTCGATGCCCCCCTGCACCTTGAGGTTGATGCCGCCGCTGTCGAAGGTGATGCCTTTGCCGACCAGCGCATGCGGCTTGGCCTCGCCGCCGCCGTTCCAGCGCAGCACGATCAGCTTCGGTGGGTTAGCCGACCCACGCGCCACAGCCAGCAACGCGCCCATGCCAAGCTTTTCCATGTCGGCGCGTTCGAGCACCTCGAGCCTGACGCCGGGATGAGTGTCGGCAATGCGCTGTGCCTCGGCAGCCAAATGTGCGGGGTTGCAGAGGTTGGGCGGCAAGTTAGCCAGCTCGCGCGCCAGCGCCACGCCGGCGGCGATGCCGCGCGCCTGATGCAGTCCGTGCACAGCGTCTGCCGATGCGACCAACGACAGCATGGCCAGTCGCGGTTCTGGATCCTTCGGTTTGACGGTGGCGGTGTAGCGGTAGGTTTGGTGATCGGTGGCGAGTGCGGCGGCGCGCAGGGTCCACGCGCTGTCGCGTCCGGCCACCGCGAGCTCGGGCAGGAAGCTGGTCGCGGCGGTGATCGGCAGACTCTTCAGCACGCGCCCCGCCTCGGCGCAGATGCGCAGATAGCGCGCGCTGTCCAGGGCGTCGGCGGCGCCGGCTCCGACGACCAGCACCCGCGGTGCCCGCACGCCGGCGACGTGATGCAGCAAGATGCTGCTGCCGGGCTTGGCAGGCAGATCGCCGGCTGCGGCGAGGCGTGCCAGCAGCCCTCCGCTGGCCGTGTCGACGTGCTGCGCGGCCGCGCTAAGGACGCCGCGCTCATGCGCGGCAATCACGATGCAGGGGGCGTCGACGCTTTCGGCTGGCGCGGAATCAAGGCTGAATTCGAGGGACATGAGTGGGAGCTCCAGAGGCGGGCACGGTCGTGATGCGACCGGTCAGTGGCTGGTAACGGATAAAGCGGAAGAGGGATCGCGAAGCGATGGGGATACCGGGCGCGGCTGCACAGCGGAGTCCATTGCCACCACCCTGAGCCGGGCGAGGAGTTCGTCCGGCGCGGCCAATCCGAGGGGGCTGGTAGCGTTTTTTTCGATACAGGCCACTAGACTGGGCAACTTGGCCGCGCGGTGCGCGGCGGGCCTTTTATCTTAGATGCTGCGCATCCTCGACCGCTACCTGTTGCGCGAGTTGGCGTTTGCGCTGATCGGAAGCGCCGCGTTGCTGCTGGTGGTCACCGTGGGCGGCACACTGTCCGATGTGCTGTCGAAGGTCGCGGCCGGCCGCTATCCGGCCAGCGTCATGCTCCCCGTGCTAGGTTTGCGCGTGCTCGACGCGCTGTCGCTGTTGCTGCCGCTGGCGCTGTTTCTAGGCGTGCTGCTGGGGCTTGCGCGGCTTTATCGCGACAGCGAGATGCATGTACTGGCGTCCTCCGGCATGGGCCCGCGGGGCCTGTTGCGGCCGACTCTTCTGCTAACGCTGCCGGTATTCGCGCTGGTGGCGCTGATCGCATTGTGGCTGGGGCCATGGGCTTCGCGCACGTCGCAGGCGATGGTCAATGCCGCCAACAGCTCGGTGATCGCCGCCGGACTGGCGCCGGGACGCTTCGTCGAGCTGCCCGGACGCGGCGGCATCCTGTTCGTCAATCGCATGAACGCCGCCGGCAACAGGCTCACCCAAGTATTCGTCGCCAGCGAGCGCAGCGCGTCGAACGGTCGCCCGCGCGTCGATCTGGTCACCGCCACGCACGGCCAGCTGTATCTCGACAGTCAGGGCGGCGGACGTTTCCTGGCCTTGTTCGACGGCCACCGCTACCAGGGCGTGCTGGGCGGGAGTGCCTGGAAGCTGATGCGCTACCGGCGCAATGACATCGCCCTGTCGAATATTCAGGGCACGGACGATGACGCCCAGGGCACGCCGCACGACAAGACCACCGCGCAGTTGTGGGGTTCGCCGACGCCGCCCGACCGCGCGGAGCTGGCGTGGCGGCTGACCGCGCCGCTGAGCACGCTGGTGCTGGGATTGCTAGCGCTGCCGCTAGCGCGGCAGGGACCGCGCGAACCGTTCTACGGGCGCATGCTGCTGGCATTGCTGGCTTATCTGCTTTATTCCAACCTGCTCGGCATCGGTCGCGCCGCGATCATGCAGGGTCGCAGCATCGGCGAGTACGCGCTCTGGGGTATTCCGCTGCTGGCGCTGACGCTGGCTTTGTGGGCGTTCGCACGCCAGAACGCGCCGCGACGGGTGCCTGCGCAGAGGTTGGCGTGAGTACCCGGCGCTTGCCGCTGAAACGGGCCGATCGCGTGATCGTCGGCAGCGTGCTCGGCTCGCTGGCGCTGGTGTGGGTGCTGCTGGTTGGCTTCGATGCGTTCCTGCAGTTCGCGCGCCAGCTTGGCCAGCTCGGCCGCAACGGCTACACCCTAGCGAGCGCCGCGATCTATATCCTCTACAGCATTCCGCGGCGCATCGTCGACCTGTTTGGCAACGCGGCACTGATCGGCGCGCTCCTGGGCCTTGGGGGCCTTGCGGCCGGCAATGAGCTGACCGCGTTGCGTGCCGCCGGCATGTCGCGGCTGCGCATCGGCGCCGCGGTGCTCGCGCTGGTCGCGCTGCTCAGTGCCTGCGTGCTGCTGCTGGCCGAATATGCGATGCCGCCGGCCGAACAGCGCGCCACTGCAATCCAGCTGGCGCTGCGCGCCAGCAACATCGCCGCGACGACATCGTCGGGGCTGTGGACGCGCGACGGCGACAACATTGTCAACGTCAAGAGCGCGCTGGCGGTGCCCACCGCGCACGGCACCGACATCCGCTTGCGCGACGTGCGCATCTACCGACTCGACGCGCAGGGTCGCCTACTGGAGGTGCGCTGGGCCGCCGATGCCGAGTTCCGCGGGGGCCACTGGATGCTCGATCAGGTCCGCGATACCCACTTCGATTCCGCGGGCGCACAGACCTCGACGGCTGCGCAGGCAATATGGAACACGCACATCGATCCACGCCTGCTGCGGCTGTCGGTGCTGGATCCGGAAAGCCAGTCGATCCGCGATCTACTGCGTAACATTCGTTACCTCGGCCGCAACGGACAGAATCCGCAGGCCTATTCTGATGCGCTGTGGCAGCGCCTGTTCTATCCCTTCGACGTGCTGCTGCTGGTGCTGTGCGTGCTACCGCTGGCCTTCGGCGCTCTGCGCGCCGGCGGTTTCGGCAAACGTCTGCTGTCGGGTCTGCTGATTGCGATTGCCTGGTTTTTCGTGCAGCGCGCCTTGATCAATCTCGGCACCGTCTACGGCATGTCGGCATGGCTAGCCAACGCGCTGCCACTGCTGCTGCTGGCAGCGGTGGCGACGTTGGTACACCGGCGCACGGCCTGAGCTGGCGCGTGCGAGCCTTCAGTGCGCGCGCAGAAGGCGGGTGCCGCTGAGGCGGTCGTGCAAGGCGCGGCGGTCGCCGTTGAGCAGCGCCGCGGCGTAGTCCGCACTCCAGGCCAGCAGCATCGCCACCAGCAGCCAGCGTGGTTCGATCAGCGGGCCGAACGCCAGCAGCAGCAGCGGCGAGGCCGAGAACGCGCAGCGGGCCAGCGCCCGCGGCAGGGTAACGCGGCCGGCGTCGGCCACCACCCGCATGTGCCACGCGCGCGCGCCCAAGGTCTGGCCGCCGCGCATCCACGACCACATGAAGTACGTCCCCAGTGCGGCCAGCTGCAGTAGGGGATACCACGCCGGCGAGTGGGCATGCCCGTCACGAACAGTGATCAGCTGGCCGCCGGTGGCGAGCTGCGCCAGCAGGCCCACCACCAACACGATCGCCAGCGACGTCAGCAAGTCGTAGAACAGCGCAGTCAGGCGCACGGCGAAAGGGCTGGGTGCGAACGGGTGGTCGGGTGTTGCATCAGGGGTCATGGCGTTGTCGTGATCGGGAGGGGGTAAGGCGACTTGCCGTCGTCGGCAGGGCCGGCGAGCATGCTCGCATGGACAGCACCACCGTCATCGCCGAGGCCGATCGTGCCAGCATCGACAGCTTTCTCGAACGCGCCTGGTCCGAGGACGGTCTGGCCGCGTTGACGCTCGCCGCCTATCGCAACGATCTCGAGGGTTACGCGCGCTGGCTGGCCGCGCGCGACATGCGCCTGCTCGACGCCGGCCGCGAGGACATTTTCCGCTATCTCGCGGTGCGAGTGGCTGCGGGCATCAAGGCGCGCAG
The DNA here is from genome assembly GCA_021777635.1 of Pseudomonadota bacterium. The sequence continues at coordinate 451 of JAJYDI010000076.1, read as the reverse complement.
CAATGCGCGGCTACTGTCGGCGCTGCGCCGCTACTATGCCCAGCGCACGCGCAACGAGCCGGCCCTTGTCGATCCGACCCTGCTGCTGGATCTGCCCAGACTGCCGCGCGGGTTGCCCAAGGCGCTCAGCGAACGCGAGATTGAGGCCCTGCTGGCCGCACCCGATGTCGCCACGCCACTCGGCCTGCGCGACCGCTGCCTGCTCGAGCTGATGTACGCCGCCGGTCTGCGTGTCAGCGAGATGGTTGGCCTGCCGCTGGCGGCGTTGAACCTGCGTCAGGGTGTGCTGCGCGTCACCGGCAAGGGCGGCAAGGACCGCCTAGTCCCGGTCGGCGAGGTGGCCCAGGACTGGATCGAGCGCTACCTCGCTGGCGCGCGGCCGACGCTGGCGCGCGGCCGCCAGCCGGAGGCGCTGCTGCTGACCCGGCGCGGCGTCGGCATGACCCGGCAG
>JAJYDI010000075.1 GCA_021777635.1 Pseudomonadota bacterium | reverse complement strand
GGCTGGTCGACAGCGCCGACGTGCTGGTCGAGAACTTCCGCCCCGGGGTGATGGATCGGCTCGGTGTCGGCTACGCGGTGCTGCACCGGCGCAACCCGCGCCTCGTCTATTGCGCGATCTCGGGTTTCGGACAGGACGGGCCGATGCAGGGTGCACCGGCCTACGACCAGATCGTCCAGGGGCTGTCCGGGGTCATGAGCATCACCGGCGATGCCGCAAGCGCGCCGCTGCGCGTCGGTTATCCGGTGGCCGACAGTCTCGGTGGCCTGACCGCGGCGTTCGCCATCAGCAGCGCTCTGGTGGGGCGCGCCCGCGACGGTGAGGGCGAATTCATCGACGTGTCGATGCTGGACTCGACCGTGGTGACGATGGGTTGGGTCGTTTCCAACTACCTGATCGCAGGAAAGACTCCGCAGCCGATGGGTAACGAGAATTTCACCGCGGCGCCATCCGGGGCCTTCCGCACCGGCGACGGCTTGCTCAACATCGCTGCCAACAAGCAGGAGCAGTTCGAGATCCTCGCGGAGGTGGTGGGCCGCCCCGACCTCGTGCGCGACACGCGTTTTGCCGAGCGCGAGGCGCGCAAACGCCATCGGGCCGCCTTGACCGTCGAACTGGAGCAGGCGCTGGCCGCGCGCGGCGCGGCCGAGTGGGAAGAGCTGCTGTCAGCCGCCGGCGTGCCGTCGGGCCGCGTGCTCAGCGTGCCCGAGACCTTGGCCCACCCGCAGATTCGCCACCGGGAGTTGCTGGCGCATTTCGACGACGTGCCCGGCGCCGGGCGCTCGATCGACGTGGTGCGCGCCGGCTTCAAGCTTTCCGGCGGCAACCCCGACATCACCATGCCGCCACCGCGACTGGGCGAGCACACCAATCAGATCCTGGCCGAACTCGGGTACACGCCCGACGACATCGCTGGGCTGCGCAGCAACCACGTGCTCTGAGCACGAACACCAATCCGGAGACATCATGAAGCAATTGATCGCGCATCAACTCGTGCGCTTTCTCGAGCAGCGCGGGGTCGAGCATTTGTTCGGTCTGTGCGGCCACACCAACATTGCGGTGCTGACGGCGCTCGAAGGCAGCAAGGTGCGGTTCATCAACACCCGCCACGAACAGATCGCGGCCCATGCTGCCGACGGTTACGCACGAGCGGGTCGTCAGACCTCGGTGGTGCTCAGCCATCTCGGCCCGGGGCTGACCAACGCGGCTACCGGTGTGGCCAACGCAGCGCTGGACTCGATCCCGATGGTCGTCATCGCCGGCGATGTGCCCAGCCATTACTACGGCCGGCATCCGCATCAGGAAGTCAATCTTCACGCCGACGCGTCGCAGTGGGAGATCTACCGACCCTTCGTCAAGCGCGCCTGGCGCGTCGAGCGTCCCGATCTGTTCCCGGAAATTCTCGGCAAGGCCTTCCAGATGGCCGAGACGGGCAGACCCGGCCCCGTGCTGATCTCGGTGCCGATGGACATCTTCTCGATGGAAGTCGACGTCACCTTGTTCGAGCGCCTGAGCCACCACACCCGTGAACTGGCCCGGCCGTCGATCGACGACCCGACCGCGCGGCGCATCGTCGCCGCGTTGCTCGGCGCGCAGCGCCCGGTGGTCTACGCCGGTGGCGGCGTGATGCTGGCCGACGCTGCCGAGGAACTGCGCGCATTCGTCGATCACCTCGGACTGCCGGTGGCCCATTCGCTGATGGGCAAAGGCGTGCTGCCCGACGACCACCCGTTGGTACTGGGCATGACCGGGTTCTGGGGAACCGAATTCGTCAATACCAAGTGCCGCACCGCCGACTGGGTGTTCGGCCTCGGCACGCGCTTCTGCGAGGCCGATTGCAGTTCGTGGGAGCCGCAATACACCTTCGACATCCCGAACACGCGCTTGATCCACCTGGACATCGATCCGGCCGAGATCGGTCGCAACTATCCGGTCGAGATTGGCGCGGTGGCCGACCTGAAGGCCGCGCTGCAGGTGCTCAACCGCGTGGCGCGCGAGATGGTGCCGCAGGCGATCGCCGCCGACGCCTTGCGCGCGGAGATCGCCAGCTACCGCGTCGGATTCGTCGCCGGCAACCAGCAGTTCGCCCAGGACGACGGTTTCCCGATGATGCCCGAGCGCATCCTGGCCGACGTGCGCGCCGTGCTGCCGCGCGACGCGATCATCACCACCGACGTCGGCTGGAACAAGAACGGGGTCGGGCAGCAGTTCCCGATCTACACCCCGGGGTCGATCCTGACTCCAGGTGGCTTCGCCACGATGGGCTTCGGTGCCCCGGCCGCGATGGGCGCCAAGCTGGCCTGCCCCGAGCGCATCGTCGTCTCCCTGGTCGGCGATGGGGGTTTCGGCCAGAACCCGGCGCTGCTCGCGACCGCGGTGGAGGAGGACATCCCGGTCATCTGGATCGTGATGAACAACTACGCCTTTGGCACGATCGCCGGGTTGCAGAAGGCGCATTACGGCACGACGGTCGGCACCCTGTTCCGGCGCAACGGCGAGCCGTACCAGGCGGACTTCGCCGCGGTGGCGCGGGCCTACGGCGCCGAAGGCGAGACGGTGACCGCGGCCGCCCAGTTCAGACCCGCGCTCGAGCGTGCGATCGCGTCCAGGCGGCCCTTCGTCATCGACGTGGCGATGCGCAACAACCCTGTGCCCACTTCGGGTCACTGGAACATCCTCGACATCTATTCGCCGGGCGGACGCGTGTCCCACGTCAGCACCGACTGAGCCTCAATCTCGCTGTACCACTAGCCGAATCCGGCACATAACCACCCAGGAGGAGTCCAATGTCTTTGCTCAAATCGCTTCCCGCCGCGCTGTTCTCGGCCGGCTTGCTGCTCGCGGCCATCCCCGCGCACGCCGACGAGATCGCCGACCTGAAAGCCGCGGTGCAGCAGCTTCAGGCCGAAGTGGCCCAGCTCAAGGCGCAGCAAGGCGCCACGGCGGTGGCGACGGTACCGGCGCACGCGATCGTCGTCACCGCGGCTCCCGCGCCCAAGCCGCTGGGGCGCAACGCCGGTGCCGCGCTGACCCCGGTGCAGAATGTCATGTCGCTGAAAATGGGCGACAACAGTTTCACCTTCTACGGTGACGCCGATCAGTTCTTCAACACGATGCGCGCCAACGGCAAGACCATCACCGCGATCAACGACGGTGCCTTGCTGAAGAGCCGGGTCGGACTGGTGTGGAATCACAATGCCGGCGATGGCTACACGCTCAAGGCCCAACTCGAGCAGGCGCTGAACTTCCAGAACGGCAACAACACCGACTCCTCGCGCTTGTTCGATCGCCAGGCCTGGGCAGGCCTCTCGACCCCGTACGGTGAATTCCGCGTCGGCCGACAGAACACCGCGATCCTGTACATCGGCAACTATGTCGACTACACCGAACGCACGATGGGTTCGGTGGTCAACGACTTTGGCGTTCCGTCGCGCTTCGATGGCGACATCGCCTACATCGCGCCGCGCATTCATGGGCTGCAGTTCCAGATCCACGACGCGGTGGGTGCGTCGAACCAGACCTTGGTTGCCGGTCAGAGCGCGGATCAGAGCCTGATGTACGGCAACGTTGCGCAACTCGCACTCGACTACCTCAATGGCCCGTGGCGCGTTGGCTACGCCGGGATCAAGGGGCGCAGCACGGTCGGTGCAGGCGACGTGTACTACCACGACGTCTACGCGAACTACGACTATGGCCGCGGCACCATCTACGCCAACTTCGTGCGCTCGAACAACCAGGGCGGACCACTGCCGGGTGCCGGCGGCTCGGTGGTCGGCGGCAACTCGAATCTGGCGGTCAAGGCGCCGAGCGACTACTACAACATCTACCAGATTTCGGCCGACTATCGTGTCTCGCCGAGTTTGCGCGTCGGCGCGCTCTACGGCTGGATCCGCAACTCGGCCGATTCGAATAAGGATGCGACCGGTGCGAGCATCGGCGCGTATTGGGACGCGCTGACCAACCTGACGATCTACGGACTGGTCGATGAACTCAAGAACAGCCCGCAGGCCTCGTTCGGCTTCGCGGATTCGGCCGGTTCGCCTTACAAGAACTTCGTGTCCTCCGACCTGCTCGGTCAGCGCGTGACCGGCCTGCAGGTGGGTGCGCTGTACCGCTTCTGATCGGCATCGCGCTGGGCCGGGCACGCCCGGCCCGTCGTCGACGCATCGACTGCGGCGAGCTGGCCGGGGCGCATCCGGCGAACGACGTCGTCGGTGCGACGACCTTGAGGAGCAAGACTTCATGAACATGAGCAAGGCTCTGGAGCTGCGCGGCAGCGTGGTCGGGCAGGGCAAGGAGCCGCTGATCTGCGCGCCGCTGGTCGCGCGCGACCTCGCCGCGTTGAGCGCCGAGGCCGTGCGGGTCGCGGGGCGGCAACCCGACCTCATTGAATGGCGCGTCGATTTCTTCGCGCCGATCGCCGACGTCGAACAGGTGCTGGCCGGGGCGGCCGCAGTGCGCCGTGCCGCCGGGGAGATTCCGCTGATCTTCACGCGGCGCTCGATAAGGGAAGGCGGCGAAGCGATCGCGCTCGACGAGGAGCAAGTCGTGACGCTGCAGCAGGCGGTGTGCGCCAGCGGCCTGATCGATGTCCTCGATTGCGAGCTCGGCTGCGCCGCCGCGCATTTCGCACGCAGCGCCGAAGCCGCGCACCGCCACGGGGTCAAGCTGATCGGCTCGTTTCACGACTTCCAGCGCACACCGTCGGCCGCCGAGATCGTTGCCAAGCTCGGCGAGGCGGCCGCTGCCGGAGCCGACATCGCCAAGGTCGCGGTGATGCCGCGCACGCTCGACGACGTGCTGACCCTGCTCGGCGCGACATTGCAGGGCGCGCGCGAAGTCGAGCTGCCGCTGATCACGATGTCGATGGGGCGCTACGGCGTGCTCACACGCATGTTCGGCTGGATGTTCGGTTCCAGCGTCAGCTTCGCGGTCGGCGACCGTGCCTCCGCGCCCGGACAGCTGCCGATCGACGAGCTGCGCCGGGTTCTTGAAACCCTGCACCGCTCGCTCGACGCGGGCTGAAACACGGGCGGTGCCGCGCTGGCAGTCTGCGCGCTCGACACCGCCCTGATGGATCTACGCGGCGACCCCACCCACCGTGACGTCGCCGTCGAGTTGTCGAACCGAATTTCGGAGATCACCATGCAAGTCAACGCCTCCCTGCCGCGCTACGCGATGTACATCGACGGCGCCGAGGTCGCGCCGTCGTCGGGCGAGTATTTCCCGACCCACGATCCCTACAGCGGCGAGGCCTGGGCCGAGATCGCCCGCGGCAACGCTGATGATGTCGCGGCGGCGGTGGCCGCGGCCAAACGTGCCTTCGAGGGCCCATGGTCCACGCTCAGCGCCAGCGAGCGAGGCCGACTGCTGCGTCGCCTGGCCGATCGCATCCTCGACCATGTGCCGCGTCTGGCCGAGGTCGAGCGGCGCGACAACGGCAAGCTGGCAGCCGAGGTCGTGACCCAGGTTCGCTACCTGTCCGAATATTTCCACTACTACGCAGGCCTTGCCGACAAGATCCAGGGTGAGGTCATCCCCACCGACAAGAAAGGCGTCATGGCGTATACGCGCCATGAGCCCAAGGGCGTGGTCGCGATCATCACGCCTTGGAATTCGCCGCTGACGCTGACCAGCTGGAAGCTGGCGCCGGCGCTCGCCGCAGGTTGCACGGTGGTGATCAAACCTTCCGAGTTCACGTCGGCGTCGATGCTCGAGTTTGCCCGGCTGTTCGCCGAAGTCGGATTCCCCGCCGGCGTCGTCAACGTCGTCACCGGGTTCGGCGGGGAAGTCGGCGCGCCGCTGGTCGAACACCCGGATGTCGCGCATATCGGCTTCACCGGTGGCGAGGTGGCGGGCCAGAAGATCTACGAGGCAGCTGCGCGCGGCCTCAAGACGGTGACGCTGGAGCTCGGCGGCAAGTCCCCCAACATCGTGTTCGACGATGCCGATCTGGATCGGGCGATGCTCGGCGTGGTGTCGGGCATCTTCGCGGCCACCGGGCAGACTTGCCAGGCGGGCTCCCGCCTGCTGGTGCAGGACACCATCCACGACGAGTTCGTCGGCAAGCTTGTCGACTTCGTCAGCCAGGCCCGGCTCGGCGATCCGGCAGATCCCACCACCCAGATCGGCCCGATCGCGACCAGACCGCAGTTCGACAAGGTCATGAGCTACATCGAAGTCGCCAAGGCCGAAGGCGCGCGCTGCGTGCTCGGGGGGCGCGCGCGCCCTGACCTGGGGGCCGGCCAGTTCGTCGAGCCGACGATCTTCACCGGCGTCGACAACCGTATGCGCATTGCGCAGGAGGAGGTTTTCGGCCCGGTTCTGTCGGTGATCCCGTTCAAGGACGAAGCCGACGCCATCCGCATCGCCAACGACGTGCAGTTCGGACTCGCCGGCGCCGTGTGGACGCGCAGCCTCAAGCGCGCGATGCTGATCACCGAACGGGTGAAGGCCGGAACCCTGTGGGTCAACAACTACCGCGCGACCAGCTACACCTCGCCCTTCGGCGGCTTCAAGCGTTCGGGCATCGGTCGCGAATCGGGGCTCGATGCGGTGCGCGAGTACCTCGAGACCAAGTGCGTGTGGCTGTCGTCCGATCTCGACGTGCCCAATCCCTTCATTCGCCGCTGATGTCCGAGGACCACGCCATGAACAGCGAGAGCAGCAACGCAAGGATGCAGGAAGCATCCGACTGGTGGTCCACCTCGATCATCGACATTCACCCGGGGTCCATCGCGATTCGTGGCTATCCGGTCGAGGACCTGATCGGGCGCATCGGCTTCGTCCAGATGATCTGGTTGATGCTGCGCGGCGAACTGCCCGCGGCAGGCGCGGCGAGTCTGCTCGAGGCGGCCTTGGTGCCGGGGGTTGACCACGGCCCGCACGCGCCGTCGATCGCGATTTCACGCATGGCCGTGTCCTGCGGCCTGCCTGTCAACGGCGCCATGGCGTCGGCGATCAACGTGCTCGACGACGTGCATGGCGGCGCCGGTCAGCAGTGCATGACCCTGTACCGCGAGATCGACGAGGCGGTACGCACCGGTCAGGAACTCGACGCGGCGGTGGAGACTGTGCTGGCGCGTTGGCGTGAGGCGGGGATCAAGATCATGCCCGGCTTCGGACACCGCTTCCATCCGATCGATCCTCGCGTCGCGCCGCTCTTCGCGCTTGTCGAGCGCGCCGTTGGTGCCGGCACGGTCAGCGGTCGTTTCGCGACCATCGGCCGCGCTGTCGAGCAGGCGCTTGCCCGTGCCAAGGGGCGGCTGATCCCGATGAACATCGACGGCATCACGGCGGTGATTTTCTGCGAACTCGGGTTCGAACCCGAGCTCGGTCGCGGCCTGTTCATCTTGTCGCGCTCGGTTGGCATTCTGGCCCATGCCTGGGAGCAGAAGGGGCAGGGTGCGCGCATCAAGGGGCCGATGCCCAAGAGCATTCCCTATACCTATACCGGTCCGGCGCGGCGCAGTCTGCGCGGCGATTGATGCGCCGTTGCACGAGCGTGCACGAGGCCATGGCGGGTCGTCACACGATGACCGTGCCGTGCCGATGCGATGCCGGGTGGTGCCATGCTTGACGCCGCGGGTTGGTTCGTGGCGGCCGGCGCGGTGATGATCACCGGCATGTCCAAGACCGGACTGGGCGGCGCGTTCGGGGGCCTGGCGGTGCCGCTGATGTCGATCTGGATGGCACCGCGCGACGCGGCCGCGGTGATGTTGCCCATCCTGCTGCTGATGGACGCCATCGGCGTGCGCGCCTACTGGGGACAATGGGACCGTGGCGAACTGCTGCGACTGGTGCCGGCGGCATGGACAGGCATCGTCGCAGGCGCCTTCGCCTTCGGCACTCTGCCCGAGTTCGCCGTCAAGGGCATCGTGGGGGTGATTTCATTGGGTTTCGCCGTCTATCGCTTCGTCGGGGCGCGCCGTCCCGCTGGCGCGGGATCGAGCAAGGCGCGCGGCGGCGTGCTGTGGGGCGCCGTGTCGGGGTTCACCAGCACCATCGCGCATGCCGGCGGCCCCCCGCTGCTCGTCTATCTGTTGCGTCGCGACCTGGACAAGCGGCGTTTCCTGGCGACCACGGTCTTCTTCTTTGCCGCGGTGAACTTGAGCAAAGTGCTGCCCTACTGGGAACTGCACCTGATCTCGCGACGCACGCTGCTAACTTCCGCGGCGTTGCTTCCGTGTGCGCCGCTCGGAACCTGGTTCGGGCTCGCGCTGCAGCGCCGAATTCCGGAGCGCGCGTTCTTCGTCGTCGCGACCACGCTGCTGGCTTTGTCAGGCGCCAAGCTGATCGCCGATGCCATCGGTGCAGCGTTGACGAGCGGGCTTGCGCATTGATGCGGGAGCACGCTGAGCGAGCAGGCCTCTCCAGCGTACGAAGACACCCGAAATGCGTGGCCGTAGCGTGGTAAACAGCTTTGTTTTGGAAAATTTGCCGACTTGTGGGAGGCATCGCGTCATGGCGCCTTCCTGGTTCACGAGGTGCCGGAACACAGCCGCGCGGTGCGCAGTAGGATCAAGATGTTAGGGCGTTGCTGGTAAGCGACTTCAATTCGCCCGCACAATCCTGTGTTCTTTTCAAGAAAGACGGTCCACGGATAAGAAAAGCTGTCCACGGTGTGCGCCTGGAGACCACTGCCTACGTCGACCCCTGCGGTGTTTCCCTCGACAATCAGAGGATCGCCTGCAGTCCCTTGTCGGCGATGATGTTGAGCAGCTTCAGCGCCGGGCCGGCGGGCCGGGTTGCGCCTTGCTCCCATTTGCGCACGGTCGATGCCGTGGTGTGCAGATGATGCGCGAACACCGGCTGGCTGAACTGCAGGCCTTCGCGCAGTCGCCGGATGTCGACGGCGCTGAACTCCCGCACCGGAGGCGGGCAGATCGCCTCGAACTCCCGCATGGTCACCTTGCTGACCGCTCCGACCTTGTGCAAGGCGACCAAGTCGTCACGCAAGGAATCAATGATCTTGCTCACAATCCACCTCCACCAGGACACCCGATTGCAAAGCCTTCGCCAGGGCTTCCCCGGATAGTTCCAGGAACACCTTGCCGGCGAATTGCAGCGCGCTCTTCTCGTCCTTCGAAATGTTCGCTTTGTCATTCTTGGCGAACCCATGCAAAAACACGCAGCGTCTGCCGATGCTGGCAGACAGCAGGGTCCGATAGCCGCCACTCTTTCCGCCACTCGGGCGAGCGATGCGCACTTTATAGAGCAGGCCACCCAAGTCCGCATCGATCAGGCCACGCTCCAGCTCCTCGATCGCCTTGCACAGCAGGGCATCGGGCAACCCCTCGCTGGCCTGCCATCTGGCAAAGTCTCGCCGCTTCAGGATCCGCACCATGGTGAAAGTATGCCCGAAACGGGCATACATGGCAACACGTCCAAGCTCGGCAAGACGGCCGCGCTTGTCATTCGGGGCCATCGTTCGCTTGACGGCCCCTTGACCGGTCTCGGGATCGGCCTGGTCGATCCGTGGATCGCCTTCGTGTCGGCCTCGTGACGACCCGCCGCGAGCACGACGTCCTACGTCGATGAACCGACGCCGGTCGGGAACTTTCACATGGAAACGACGATCTAAGGAAGCACTGAAGAAATGACGTTTCAGGCGAAGCTGCCGATGTCCGCCGTCGCGACCAGCACGAGAAGTCGGCGAAAGGCGGTCAAAACGACCCCAAAGCGGCCGGAAATCGACTG
>JAJYDI010000074.1 GCA_021777635.1 Pseudomonadota bacterium | reverse complement strand
GCGCCGAAGGTCGCCATAGGCACCGCCACCAGGATCACCAGCGGGTCGCGGAAGCTCTCGAACTGCGCGGACAACGCCAGGAACACGATCACGATCGCGAACAGCAGCGTGAACAGGAAGCCGCCGGATTCCTGCTGGAACTGGCGCGACTCGCCCGCATAATCGGCCGTGTAGCCGGTAGGCGCGACCTGCTTCAGCGTGTCCTGCATGAAGGCAAGCGCGCTGCCCAGCGATACGCCCGGCACGATCACGCCCGAGATCGTCGCCGAATTGAGCTGCTGGAAGTGGTTGATCGACTCCGGCACCGTCTGGTAGGTCAGGTGCGCAACGGTGGATGCCGGGATCATGCCGCCGGTCGGCGTCTTGATGTAGTAGTTCTCGAGCTGCGCGGGATTCAGGCGGTCGACCTGCGCGACCTGAGAGATCACGCGATAGGCGCGCCCCGAGATCGAGAAATAATTGACGTAGTTGCCGCCCAGCGCCGCCGACAGCGCCGCACCGACGCTCTGCTGGGTCAGGCCCAACGCCGCGACCTTGTCGCGGTCGAGCGTCACGGTTGCCTGCGGCTGGTCGATCTTGAGGTCGGAATCGACGAAGAAGAACATGCCTGAGGCCTGAGCCTTGGCCAGCACCTGCTGCGCCACGTCGTCGAGGTTCTGCAGCGGCTCGGTGGTCTTGATCACGAACTGCACCGGCATGCCGAACGCACCCGGCAACGACGGGAACTGGAACACCGCCATGCGCGCGCCGGCGATGCCGTCGAGCTTGGGCTGGATGGCTTGCTGGATCTCGGTCGCGCTGCGGCTGCGCTCGCCCCACGGCTTCAGCATGATGCCGGAGAATCCCGAGTTCACCGCACCCATGCCGGTGAACTGGAAGGTGTGGGTGTATTCGGGCAGCGACTTGGCGACGTCGAAAATCTGCCTGGTGTACAGGTCCATCTGGGTGATGGTGGCGTCGGGCGGACCCTGGGTCTGCGCCAGCACGATGCCCTGGTCTTCCTGCGGCGCCAACTCCGAACTGGCGGTCCTGAACAGGTACACGTTGCCGGCAAGGATCAGGGCGCCGAACACGATCGCGACCAGCCAGGTATCCAGCGAGGAATGCAACGTGCGCCGGTAGCGGTCGCGGACCCAGTTGGAAACCTTGTCGATGCGCTTGACGAAGGGTTTCCGGTGGTCGGATTCGCGCAGCACCTTCGAGCACAGCATCGGCGACAGCGTCAAGGCCACGATCGCCGAAATCACCACCGCGCCGGCGAGGGTGAAGGCGAACTCGGTGAACAGCGCGCCGGTCAGTCCACCCTGGAAACCGACCGGCACGTACACCGCGATCAGCACGATGGTCATCGCGATGATCGGCGAGGCCAGTTCGCGCGCCGCCAGCAGCGCCGCCTTGAACGGCGAGTGCGCGTCCTTCATGTGGCGGTCGACGTTCTCGACCACGATGATCGCGTCGTCCACCACCAGGCCGATCGCCAGCACCAGCGCCAGCAGGGTCAGCAGGTTGATCGAATAGCCCAGGATCAGCATCACCACGAACGCGCCGATCAGCGACAGCGGCATCGCCAGCACCGGGATCAGCACCGAACGCAGGGTGCCGAGGAACAGGAAAATCACCACGGTGACGATGATCAGGGTCTCGGCGAGGGTCTTCACCACCTCGTCGATCGAGGCGCGAATGAAGTCGGTGCCGTCGTAGGCGATGCGGCCGCTGAGCCCGGTCGGCAGTTGCGACTGGATCTGCGGAAACAACCTGCGCACCCGCCCGATCACGTCCAGCACGTTGGCGTCCGGCGCGGCCTTGATGCCGATCGCGACCGTTGGCTGGCCGTCGAAGGAGAAGTCGGTGTTGTAGCTCTCGGCGCCCAGGGTGACGTCGGCGACATCCCGCAGGCGCACGATGTCGGCGCCATCGGCCTTCACCACCAGGTTCTTGAACTCGTCGACCGTGTGCAGGTCGGTGGCAGCGGTCAGGTTGACGCTGACCATCTGGCCCTTGGTGGTGCCGATCGCCGAGAGGAAATTGTTGGCCGCCAGCGCCTGGTTGACGTCGGTCGCGGTGACGCCGTGCGCGGCCATCTTGACCGGATCCAGCCACGCGCGCAGCGCGAAGGTTCGCGCGCCGATGATCTCGGCGCTCTGCACGCCCTCGACCGCGCTCAGCTGTGGCTGCACCACGCGGGTCAGGTAGTCGGTGATCTTGTTGGAAGGCAGTGTCTTCGACGAGAAACCGAGATACATCGAGGCGACCTGCTCGCCGGTCTGCAGCGTGATCACGGGCTGCTGCGCCTGTTGCGGCAGCTGGTTCTTCACCGAGTTGACCAGTGCCGAGATTTCGGTGAGCGCCTTGTTGCCATCGTAGTTCAGGCGCAGCGTCGCCGTGATCAGCGACACGCCCGGCGTCGACGACGAGGTCATGTAATCAATGCCCTGCGCCTGCGCGATGGCCTGCTCCAGCGGCTGGGTGATGAAGCCCGCCATGGTCTGCGCATTGGCGCCGTAGTAGACCGTCTGCACCACGATGGTGGCGCTTTCCGTCTTCGGATACTGGCGGATCGGCAGGGACGTCACCGCGCGCAGCCCCAGCACCAGGATCAGCAGGCTGACCGTGGCGGCGAGGACCGGGCGCTTGATGAAAAGATCGGTGAATTTCATGTCGGCAATCTGCGCATAGGGTTTGTGGTGTGTGGCAGGAGCCGGCTGGCCGGCGACCACTGCATCAATCGCGCGCAAGCGCGCTCCTACTGCTCCACCGGATGCGGATTCGGGTCGAAGGCCGGCTGCACCTTGTTGTTGATGTCCACCGGGGTGTCGTTCCTGAGTTTCAACTGGCCGCTGGTGACGATGACATCGCCCTGCTTGATGCCCGACAGGATCGCGACCTGGTCGCCACGGCGCGGACCCAGCGTGACCACCGCCAGGGTCGCGTAGTGCGACGGGCCGTGCTCGCCTTTGGCCGCATCCGAAGGCGCAGGTGCCTTCGCCTTGACCGGATTGCCGTTGGCATCGCGCTCGGGCGGCGTGCCTTCGTGGACCACGAACACGGTGTCGCCGTATGGCGCGTACGCGACCGCGGTCTGCGGCAGCGTCAAATAACGTTGCGTAGCGCCCGCGTTCGCCGCGATCCTGGCGAACATGCCGGGCACCAGCAGTTTGTCCGGATTGGCCACGATCGCCTCGGCCGCAGCGTTGCGGGTGGAGAGATCGACCTTGGGCGCAGTCGCCGAAACCTTGCCGTTGAACGTCTTGTCCTTGAAGGCATCCACACTGACCTCGACCTTGCCGCCGACCTTCAGCGTGTCCAGCGAGGACTGCGGCACGGTGAAGTCGACGTACACCGGATCGAGCTGTTGCAGCGTCACGACCGCGGTGCCGACCTTGATGTAGTCGCCGGGATTCACGGTGATGATGCCGATGCGGCCGGAAAACGGCGCGCGCAGGGTCTTCTTGTCGACCAGCGCCTGTTGCGCGGCGACGTTGGCCTGCGCACCTTTCAGGTTGGCCATGTCGGTGTCGTACTGGGCCTTGCTGATCGCCTGCACCGCCAGCTGTTGCCGGGCGCGCCCGGCGGTCAGCTTCGCCAGCTGCGCGGTGGCCTGCAGCGAGGCGAGCTTGCCGCGATCGTCGGCATCCACCAGCCTGACCAGCACCTGGCCTTTGTCCACGTCGGCGCCGGATTTCACGTCCACGCTCTCGACCAGACCGGCGACGTCGAAGGCGAGGTCCGCGCCGTGCACGGCGCGCACGTCGCCGACCGCCTCGACGTGCGGTTGCCACGCCTGGTACTCGGCAATCATGGTGCTGACGGTCTGCGGCGGGTTGGCCATGGACACCATGAATTTGCCCATCATGATGCCCTTGAAGGTGTTGAAGCCGATCAGCAGCGCGAACAGGATCAGCACCGCCAGGATCACGATGATCAGGCGCTTGCGCTGCCTGGGCCGGGCGGAGATTGCGTATGCGTTCATGGGGTCATCTCTTTTGCGATCGTCCCTGATCGCGGCGACCAGGGAACATGTCGTTGGCTGAAACCAGGGGCTATTTTTTCGTTGAAACCACGGCCTTGCCGTCCTGCCAAGCCGCCGCCCAGCGCGGCATACAACGCGGCGGTGTCGGCAAGACGCGCGCTGCGCGCGGCGATCGCGGCGATGCGGGCCTGCTGGTACTGGCGCTCGGCGGACAGCAATGTCAGGTAATCGACGGCGCCGACCCGGTACTGGGCGCGGCTCAGCGACAGCAGCTTTTCGGCATCCCGCTCGGCGCTGGCCTGCGCCCGCAGCGACTGCGCGTCGTATTCGAGCGCCTGCAGGGTGTCGGCGACGTTCTGGAACGCCAGCAGCACGGTCTGCTGCCAGTCGGCCAGCGCCGCCTGCATGCCGGCCCGCGAAGCGCGTTGCTTGTGCAGCAGCTCGCCGCCGTGGAACAACGGTTGCAGCAGGTTCAGTCCGATCGACCACGCACCGCTGCCGGCGGAAAACAGATCGCCCGCATGCAGCGCGGCGGAGCCGCCACTGCCGGACAGAGTGATCTGCGGCAGCATGTTCGCGATCGCGACGCCGACCTCGGCGGTCGCCGCGTGCAGCGACGCCGAGGCCGCGCGGATGTCCGGACGCTGCGCGACCATGGCCGAGGGCAGGCTGACCGGAATGTCGGTGGGAAGGGTCACTTGTGCCAGCGTCAGCGTTTGCAGCTTCAGTTGCGCCGGTGTGACGCCGAGATAAGTCGCGAGCTGGTTCCGGGTTGCCGCGAGCCGTTGTTCCAGCGGCGGCAGCGTCGCCATGGTCGCGGACAACTGCGCGCGCACTGCCAGCGTGTCGGACAGCGACTTGGCGCCGATCGCCTGCTGCTTGCGGGTAATGTCGAGTTGTTTCTCGAGCGAGTCGAGGATGTCGCGGGTCGCCTGGATCTGCTCGCTCAGCGAGGCTTCTTGCAGCGATGCGGTGACCACGTTCGCCGCCAGCGTCAGGTAGGTCGCGTCGAGCAGGGCGCGCTGATAGTCGGCCTGGGCCTTTTGCGCTTCGATGCCGCGGCGCACGCCGCCGAACAAGTCGAACGTGTAGCTCACGTTCACCGAGGCGTTGTAGACGGTCAACGGCGGAAACTGGAAAGCGTCGCCGAACGATGCCCCGGATTGTTTCTGCCGTGTCACGCCCGCTTTCGCGTCCAGCGCCGGGAACAACGTACCGTCCGCGGCCCTGGCGTTTTCCTCGGCCTGCTTGAGCGAGGCCTCGGCGGCAGCGATGCTCGGGCTGTGCCGGAACGCCTGTTGCACGCGGCGATCCAGTTCGGCATTGCCGAACGTCGACCACCAGTGCCGCGGCACCGATTCGCCTTGCAGGAAGCGCTGCGCATCGCCGCCGGCGGTGTTGGTCGCAACCGTCGATTTCGGCAGCGGCGCCGTCGTGTAACGCTCGACGTGCGGCGTGGCCGGCTCGCGGAAATTCGGTCCGACGGCGCAGCCGGCCAGCGCAAGCGCAGTCATCGCCACCGCGGCCCGCCGGATGGCGGTCTCCAATTGGATCATGGGATACGTCATTTTTCGGCTTCCGGCAGATGGGTGTCGATCTCGCGGGCGAGCAGTTCGCATACCTGCCGATGATCGGGCGCGTGGTGTTCGTTGTAACTCCGGATGTCGGGATGCATCGTGTTCCTCCTTCACTGGAATCGACCGCGCCGTCTGCAACACAGCGCCAGACAGCAACACAGGCATGACTAGGGTTTGTCCTGATCGGCATCCCTGGGTGCGCAGAACGCCTTGCTGTAATACCCCGACGGGTCGAAACAGCACACCCGCCGCTTGCCGGATGCCAGCATCTCGCAGGCATTCGCGATGCGCTGCGCGCGGGTTTTGGCCTGCTTGGCCGAGGTGACCCAGTGGATCCAGTCGACGCGCGCGATCGTTGTGGTTTGCGCCCAGACGGCCCGCGCTGCGGGCGCTGCATCCAGCGCGGCTTGCAAATCCGGCGGGATCGCGGGCTCCGGTTCCTGTTCGACCGGACTGATCTCGAACGTGGCGATTTCGCCATAGTTCGTGCCGGTCGCTGCGAGCAATGCCGGGCTGATTTTCAGCCAGTGACTTTGCTCGCCGTCCGGCTCCAGCGTGGCCTGAAATGGGTGGCCGTTGAGGCTGCCCATGATCGTCGTGCGGCCGCGTCTGGGCAGTGTGGCGCTCACCGCTTTTGGCAGCACCACGAATGCCCAGGCGCCATCGTTGTCCGGCTGCTCCGGACGAAGCAGTTTTGCCGTGAACCTGGATTTTGTGTTGCCTGGTGTCATGTCTCATCCAGGCGTCAACGCGAATCTTGTCCGAGCCGAGCGCCTGGCGCGACGGTCGCCGGTTGGCCTGTGGCCGGGTCGGGACGGGGTGGCAAGGGCACATCGAACCCCAGCGCGCGGGTCGGGGCGTCATCGGCAACCGCGCGCACTTCAACGCAGCCGAAGCGCGCGCCGGGGATGTCGGCGGCAATCGCCATGGCGGCGTTCAAATCCGCCGCCTCGATCAGGTAATAGCCGCCGAGCATTTCCTTGGTTTCGGCAAACGGGCCGTCGGTGATTTGCAGCTTGCCGTCGCGCACGCGCAGTGTCTTCGCCGTTTCGGGCGGCAGCAGGCGGTTGGCGCTGACGAACTGGCCGCTGGCCCGGATGCGCGCGGTGAATACGGCGTAGTCCTGAAACAGCGCGGCGGCGTCGGCCTCGCTCAGGTGTTCCATCATCGTTTCGGCGCTGATCAGGCAGATGAATTTCATGCTTGCTCCCGGGGTGTGGAGGCGGCGCGCTCACGCTGCGGATCGAGCGCCTCTTTGACCAGTGTCCAGGCTCACCACCCGCGCGAATCCGCCGAAAACCAGGCGCTGCATGTCGAACGGCATCTGCGCACCTTCCGGCGGCTTCATGCGCTCGTCCTGCTTCATTCGTTCCGCCGCGGCGTCGCAAACGGCGCGCGACGGCCACTCGATGAAAGCGAACACGATCGCCTCGTCCGGCTCGGCCTTCACGGCGCGGCGGAAATCGGTCACCTTGCCATTGGGCACATCGTCGCCCCAGGCTTCGACCAAGCGCAGCGCGCCGTAGTCCCTGAACATCGCCCAGGCCTCTTCGGCCAACTTGCGGTAATCCTCGCGCCTGGCCATCGGCACCGGGACGATGAAGCCCTGGACGTAGCTGTCGCTGGTCTCCTCACCGCGCTCGACGATCGGCTCGAAGCCGCCGTAGATGAGCCGCTTGCCGTCGAACGGCATCGGGTTCTGCGCCGGGTCGAGGCGCGCGTCGGTCTGGCTCAGTTCCTGCATCCGGCCCATCACCTTGTCGCGAGCGGCCTTGCCGGGCCACTCGATCCACGAGAACACGACCGTCTCGTCGTGCCTGGCCGCGACTGCGCCCTGGAAGTCCGTGGTCTTGCCCTTGGGCACGTCGGCGCCCCAGCACTCGACCACCCGCGTCGCGCCGTACTCCATCATGGCGCCACCGGTCGTACTGGCGTGGTCGATGAACGTCTGCTTGTTCGCGGTCGGCACCGCGAGCACGAAACCGTCGATGTAAGGCATGAGGTTCTCCCTTGTGTCGAGAGTGGATTCAGCCGCGGCGCGCGGCCTCGATCGCCGCGATGTCGATCTTGCGCATCGTCATCATCGCCTCGAAGGTGCGCTTGGCCACGGCCGGGTCGGGGTCGGGGTCGGGGTCGGTATAGCCTTCGATGAGGACGCGCGGGGTGATCTGCCACGACACGCCCCAGCGGTCCTTGCACCAGCCGCACGCGCTTTCCTCGCCGCCGTTGGCGACGATCGCGTGCCACAGGCGGTCGGTCTCGGCCTGGTCGTCGGTGGCGATCACGAAGGAAAACGCTTCGCTGTGCTTGAACTCCGGGCCGCCGTTCAGTCCCAGGCACGGAATGCCGCACACGGTGAATGCCACCGTCAGCACGTCGCCCTGTTTGCCGGCGGGATAGTCGCCCGGTGCGCGGTGGACGGCGGTCACCGCGCTGTCGGGAAAGGTCGCGGCGTAGAAGCGCGCGGCGTCTTCGGCGTCTTTATCGAACCAGAGACAGATGGTGTTGCGGGCGATGGGGTTCATGCGGGTTCTCCTTCAGTGCGCGGACGCGGCGCGTTGCAGCCGCAGGTGGGTGGCGCGTTCGCCGGGAATCGATTCGGTGCAGGCATAGCCCAGCGCGGGCAGGTCGAGGCCGGCGAACAGCGCCTCGCCCTGTCCCAGCAACACCGGGCTGAGGGCAAGATGCAGTTCGTCCACCAGCCCGGCCTGCAGGTATTGCCGCACCGTGGCCACGCCGCCGCCCAGGCGCACGTCCAGCCCAGCGGCGGCGGCCCGCGCCTGTTCCAGCGCGGCGTGGATGCCGCCGGTGACGAAGTGGAAGGTGGTGCTGCCCTGCATGGCCAGCGGGGCGCGGGCGTGATGGGTGAGCACGAACACGGGTGTGTGGTACGGCGGCTCTTCGCCCCACCAGCCGCGCCAGGCTTCGTCCGGCCACGGCCCGCGCACGGGGCCGAACATGTTGCGGCCGAGGATCCAGGCGCCGATGTGGTCGAAACCCTGGGCCGCCATGCGGTGATCGACGCCGGTTTCGCCTCCGGGCTGGCCGTGCATTTGTCGCCACGCCTGCGTGGGGAAGAACCACTGCATCAGTTCCGGCCCGCGCACACCCAACGGGTTGTGCACGTCCTGCCGCGGCCCGGCAGAAAAGCCGTCGAGTGAGACGCCGAAGTTGCACACGCGCAAGCGGGACATGGTGCGATCCTCCATCAATGCTGCGGCGGGCCGGCGTCGGCCTCGACCAGCAGCGCCAGCAGTTGCAGCGACTCCTGCCAGCCGAGGTAGCAGGCTTCGAGCGGGATGGCCGCCGGGATGCCCGCCTGCACCACCTGCAGTTCGGTGCCGCAGAACACGGCGCGCAAAGTGATGGTGGTCTCCATCACGCCAGGCAGATTCGGATCGTCGAATGCATCCGTATGGCGGATGCGCGCGTTGGGCGCCAGCTCCAGATACTCGCCGCCGAAGGCATGGCTCTGGCCCGTGCCGAATTGGGTGAAGACCATGCGGTAGCGACCGCCGACGCGCGCGTCGAGTTCGAGCACCTTGCCCGTGAAGCCGTGCGGCGGCAGCCATTTGGCGAGGGCCTCGGCATCGAGAAAGGCGCGGTAGACGCGCCCGGGCGGGGCGCGCAGCACGCGGTGCAGTTGTACGGTTTGCGGGGTCATGGGGCTTGCTCCCAGGGGTGTTGCGGGCAGTCGGCTGGGCTCAGAGCCTGTGAAAAATTCCGCGTCGTGCGGAATTTTCATCGGCGCGTCCGGCCATCCATGGCCGGGCTGAGAGGCTGAAAAATCACAGCCTCTCAGCCCTCGTAGCAGGGCGCGCACTCGCGCACTTCCACCGTGGCGAAGCGCGCGGCCGGGCAGCGCTGCGCGATGGCGACCGCCTCGTCCAGGCTGGCGCAGTCGAGCAGGAAAAAACCGCCGATCATTTCCCTGGCCTCGACGAACGGGCCGTCGCGCAGCACCGGTTTGGCGTGCTGTACCTGCACGCGCACGCCGTGGCGGTCGGGCCGCAGCGATTCGCTGGCCAGCCGCTTGCTGCCCAGGCTCTCGCCGAAGGCCACCATCTCGGCGTAGCGCGCGTGGGCCTCGGCGTCACTGCGCGCTTCGCGCTGACCGCGCGGTTCGAGGATCAGCAGCAGATAAGGCATGGCTTGGCTCCGGGGTGAGGGTGATGTCGCGACCGCTCAGCACATGGCGGCGGCGGCCGCGGCGCGGATCTGCTCGGGGCTCAGGTCGCGCACGTGAGTGGCCACCGACCAGCGATGACCGAAGGGGTCTTGCAGCTGGCCGTAGCGGTCGCCCCAGAACATGTCGGC